>NZ_MKVG01000019.1:0-282301 GCF_001899155.1 Flavobacterium sp. 38-13 | reverse complement strand
TCAAGTCCGGCACAACAGGTAACGGCTGCAGGTACGGTTCAATTCGGGCCATATCCTAACAACACGTCAGTAATTCTTACAGTAGCAAATAATCAGGATGTAAATTGCGTGGTGACAAGTCCGGCACAAACGCAGACAGTTTGTCCTCCGGTAAATGATGAATGTGCTAACGCAGTTTTATTGATTCCCGGTACTTCTGTGACCTGTTCTTCACCGGTTAACGGAACTACAGTTGGAGCGACTCAAAGTTTGCCAGGTTGCGCGGGAACGGCTGACGATGATGTCTGGTATAAATTTGTTGCTACAGAAACTGCACTTAGTATTATAATTACGAATGTAGCAGGAAGTGGTACTTCAGATATTGTTACGCAGGTATTCGATTCATGCGGAGGTGCTTCAATAGTTTGTCAGGATACTCCAAACTCACCTGTAAATTTGACCGGCCTGACTGTTGGAAATACTTATTTCTTTAGAATCTATTCTTATGCTTCTACGTTATCTACTACATTTACGGTTTGTGTTACTGTACCACCATCGCCTCCGGTTAATGATAATTGTTCAGGAGCTATAGTATTAACACCTACAAGTGCTTTTGGTAACGTTACTGACGGAACAAATGTGGGTGCTACTGCAAGTTCAGAAATTGCGCCAACAATATGTGGTGGATATTCCGGAGGAGATGTATGGTATTCCGTAGTTGTTCCGGCAAGCGGAAGCATAACTATTCAAACAGGAAATTCAAGTACCGGGGCAACCGGATTTGACAGTGTTGTAACGGTGTATTCAGGAACTTGTGGTTCTTTGGTTCAGCTAGGTTGCAACGATGACAGTGGTGGTACAAGCTACTCCAAAGTAGCTATAACAGGACAGACTCCGGGAGCTACATTATATATTAGGGTATATGAATATAGCAACGACTCTGTAGGATCGTTTGGAATTTCAGCTTATGATGCCTCATTAACCACTACTACATTTAAGGATAATAACTTCAGAGCATATCCAAACCCTGTTGTAGACGTATTGAACTTGTCATACACACAAGAAATTTCTAATGTATCTGTCTTTAATTTACTTGGACAGCAAGTACTTACAAAAACAATCGGAGCTACAGATGCTTCTGTTGACATGTCAAGCCTGGCAGGAGGAACTTACTTGGTAAAAGTTGCTGTAGGCGATCAGATTAAGACAATTAAAGTAATCAAACAATAAATTAATAAATTGAGATAACTTTTAAAATAAAAATCCCAGCTAAAGTAGCCGGGATTTTTTGTTTTATTATATTTTAAAAAAGCGGTTCCTTAAGACCGCTTTTATCATTCTAAAACAAGAATAAATTGAACGTAGATGTGTTTTTAAATTAATGTTTTTTGGTAAGAATATAGCAAAATAAGGCATTTTTAAGGATAAATATTTATTCTTCAAATCTTAAAATTATATTAAAATAATTGGTTATATTGCAGTGTATTAACTAAACTTTTAAACAATATGAAGAAAATCTACGTATTGCTTGTCCTGCTATGCTGGCAAGTCAATTCCCAGACGCTGAACCAATCAGCGAACTGGCCAAACCCCGCCTGGACAATAACGGGCACCTACAATTCGGATCCTAATGCTTTCGAATCTGATCCAAGAACTACAGCCTTTTTTGCTTATGACGATGATGATGCAGGAAATCCGCATGATGATAATATTGCGGCCGAATCTCCTGTAATCAATCTGACGCCGGCTTTCACAGCTGGTGAGACCACATTAGAAATAACAGTGCAATATGGATATCGTTATTTGGATAATGATGTTCTGAGATTTGAGTACTGGAATGCAGCTACTTCAACGTGGGTTCCATGGGGTTCAAGCTCAATTCCTGGTAACAATACTAGTATAACTGATAACTTTTGTACTATCCCCAAAACAACTTATTTAACCGAAGGGCTTAACATTTCTACTTTTACTCCGGCACAATTAACAGGATTCAGATATCGTATTTTTTATGATGACGATCTTGCCGGTCCGGATTGGAATTATGGTTTTTGTTTCAGCTCGCCAACAATTCGTTCAATTGCTTGCGGTGCGCCAACAGGATTGGCTGTAGCCTCATTGAATCCGGGTGGTGCTACAATCAACTGGGATGCTACCGCAGGAGTTACAGGTTTTGAATATGTTTTGAATACAACGAGTGCGGATCCTTCAGGTGCCGGTACATCAATAACAGCTAATACCTATTCAACTTCAAGTTTGCCACCAGGCACAACCTATTATTTTCATTTAAGAACAATCTGTACTGCTACTCAAAGTCCTTGGAGAACGGTTTCATTTACAACCAGTCCGGCGAACGATATTTGTTCCGCAGCAATAGCATTAACGGTAAATTCAAATTTATTATGTACTGTGAAAACATCGGGTACACTTAAATCAGCAACAGATTCCGGTGAGCCGGATAATGGTGCCGGAACTCCGGATGATGACGTATGGTATTCGTTTGTAGCTACCGCAACAACACACCGTGTCCAGCTTTCAAATGTAGTTGGAAATACGACCGATTTAGTACATGAAGTATTGGAAGGAACTTGTGGAGGCGGTCTTATCAGCTTGAATATAAGTGACCCTGACACAAGCACTATTGGCGGTCTTACTCCGGGAACTACATACTACGTAAGGGTATTCAGCTATGGAGCCAATACTAATGCGAATACAACTTTTGACCTTTGTGTGGGAACATTTCCACCCCCACCTGCAAATGATAATTGTTCCGGAGCTGTAACGCTTACCGTAAATCCAAATGCTAGTTGTGCCGCAGTTTCGCCAGGAAACCTGACTTCGGCAACAGATTCAGGAGAAGGAGATAATGGTGTAGGTACTCCAAATGATGACGTTTGGTATAAATTTGTAGCTACCCAGGCGGTACATAAAATTTCGCTTTTGAACGTGGCCGGGTCTCCAACAGATCTTGTGCATGAAGTATTGGAAGGAACTTGCGGAGGAGGTTTAATCAGCAGATATGTAAGTGATAATGACGTGAGTACTGCCTCAGGATTAACAGCAGGTACTACTTATTATGTAAGGGTATTTAGTAATTCTTCAGACACAGGGGCTACTTCAACTTTTAATGTTTGCATAGGTGTGCCGCCGGTAGGTTCTGTATGTGGAAATCCAATTGTAGTGACAAGCTTGCCATATACCACAACCGATAATACGAACCTGTATGGTGATGATTATGATTTTCCAAATGGAGGAAATTCAGGTTGTTCTGGTACTTCAAACTATTATTTGAATGGTGATGATGTTGTATATGCTTATACGCCAACAACCAACACATCAATTAACATAAGAATTCCAGGAGCAGCAGCATGGTCAGGAATCTTAGTCTATACAAGTTGTAGTGATATTGGAACGGCAGCTGTTGCCTGTGCTTCCGGAAGCGATATCGGGAATAGGGAAATCAATCAGTTTTCTGTTACTGCCGGAACAACATACTATATTGTTCTTTCCACTTTTCCATCGCCACAAAGCTTTGCGTATACCTTGAATATTACGGAAAATACCTGTATAGCTCCAGCAGTTACATTCAGCAGAACATCAAACTGTGCCGTTTCACCAGGATTCTTTGTTAATGCAAACATAACAAGTTTGGGTACGGCAACTTCTTTGACTGTTACAGACAATCAATCAAGTCCGGCACAACAGGTAACGGCTGCAGGTACGGTTCAATTCGGGCCATATCCAAATAACACATCCGTAATTCTTACAGTAGCAAACAATCAGGATGCAAACTGTGTAGTGACAAGCCCGGCACAAAACCAGACAGCTTGTCCTCCGGTAAATGATAATTGTGCTAACGCAGTAGCCATAACGCCTACGGCAACTTTTGTTCCAACAGACGGAACCAATGTTGGAGCTACAGCAAGTTCTACAGAAACTGTACCGGTAAACTGTAACGGATATTCCGGTGGTGATGTCTGGTTCTCTGTAGTTGTACCGCCTAGTGGTAACCTGACTATTGAAACAGGAAATTCAAGCACAGGTGCAAGCGGATTGGATACGGTGGTTACCGTATATTCCGGAGCTTGCGGTTCTTTAGTTCAGGTGGGTTGTGATGATGATGGTGGTGAAGGAGCTTATTCTTTAGTTGTATTATCAGGACAGACTCCAGGTTCAACATTATATTTGAGAGTTTATGAGTATTCAAATGACAGTACGGGAAGTTTTGGTATATCGGCCTATGATTCTTCTTTGAAGACGACATCTTTTGATAATATGAGCTTCAAAGTATATCCTAACCCGGTTAAAGACAGGCTTCATTTGTCTTATACAGAAAACATGTCTGATGTTGCCATATTTAATTTGTTAGGACAGCAGGTTCTTTCAAAGAAAATCAATGCGACAGAAAGCCAGATTGATATGTCAGCTTTAGCAGGTGGAACTTATCTGGTAAAAGTAAATGTTGGCAATCAGGTTAAGACATTAAAAATCGTTAAGGAATAATCAATTCGTCAAAATATTATGAAAAGCCACCTTTTTTGGTGGCTTTTTTTATACTTTCGTAAAGTATTTTACCCCAAATAATTAACTTATGGAAAAAAATTACTTTGGCCCTATCTCACAAAGAGCAAAAGCAGAACTATTCTTAAAATTTTTATTGCTATTAGTTTCCACAAGCACTTTTTCCCAGACTACTTTAATAAATCCAACTACAGATGGTGGATTTGAAAATGGAAATACATTAGCTGCCAATGGATGGAATGCAGTAAATGCCTCTGTTGATAGCTGGAATGTTGGAAATGTTCCTGTTGCAGGAGCTGGAACAAACTGTGCTTTTGTATCGTCAACAGGAGGTGCGACCTGGCAATATTCGCAAACAAGTTCGGTAATCCATTTGTATAAGAATATAACCGTTCCCGCCAACGAACCTAAAATTACACTTTCCTTTAGATGGAAAGTTGGAGGTGAAGGAACAGGAACCAATGACTGGGATAATATGAAAGCCTTTTTGGTGCCTTCCTCTTACAATCCTGTATCTGGGGTTCCGATACCGCCAAACTATCAAATAGGAACATTGTATAAATTAAGTTCTACAAACTGGAGTACCGCCAATATTTCTCTTGCTGTTGTGCCGGGAAATTCTTATAAGCTCGTATTCAGTTGGAAATCTGATATTTTAGATGTCGTGAATCCGCCTGCAGCAATCGATCAGGTTTCTATGATATCCAATCCGCCAAGGACTTTTACATCGGTAGCGTCAGGAAACTGGAATCTTCCCGCTACCTGGGATATAAATGCGGTTCCGACTAGCGCAGACAATGCAATTGTTTCAACAGGAACAACAGTAACCCTTAACGTAAATAATTTAGCCATAAACGACCTTGTCATAAACGGAACCCTGAACTATGCAACGGCTGCTGCTACTTTTGCGGTAAAGGGTAATTTGTTGGTCAACACGGGAGGTAATCTGGATGCTTTTGCCGGTACGACAGGAAAAAGCCTGGTGGTTTCACGAAATCTGACAAATAATGGTAATATTGACCTTTCCAAAGGAACGGCAGTTAATAATATTTTGACATTTGACGGTATAATTCCTCAAACAATTGGAGGAACAGGTACATTTACAAACAATCTCATCAGGAACCTCACATTCAACAATTCTTCTACAGGAGTAATAACCTGGAACTTTAATGATTTGAGAGTAGGTGGTAATCTTACTTTCACCAAAGGAAAAGTGGCCTTGGGAAGCAATACGCTGATTTTAGGTACGGGAGTAGCTGCTGGAACAGGAAATAATGCCATTGGAGCACTTGTCTACACTTCCGGAGGATTTGTGTCTGGAACTTTTTCAAGATGGTGGGCAAATACGGCTACCGGAACTGCATTGACTGCTGGAAGTCAGCCAACGGCCGCTTTAGGCAGATATCCTTTTATTAGCGGTACCGGAATTAACAGGGCTGCCTATGTACAGCGTGTCACGCCAACAGCAGGAGGGCAGATAGCTTGTAAATATGTTGATGCAGCTACAACTTCTGCATCGTCAATTTCTGATTCCGGTTATGTGCTGGATTCAAAATATGACGGGAATTGGACGTTTTCGACTCCGGGCACTGTGCCTGTTTCAGCTACATACAACATCGCGCTTATTGGACAAAATGCTTATTTGGCTTCCAATGGAAACAGCAGGATTATCAGGGAAACAGCAGCAGTCGAAGGAACACATCTCAACGGGACAAACCTTCCAATGGGACAAAGAACAGGATTGACATTGGCGCAGTTAACCCAATCACCGCTTTATATTGGCCTTGCTTTTGCGGACACGCCTAATGCTTCAATAGCAAGTGGAAACTGGAACAATGCTGCCATTTGGAGCAAAGGAAACGTTCCTAACTGTAATGAAATAGTAAGCATTGCACCTAACCATACCGTGAGTATAAATTCAGCCGGAAATAGCTGCAAGGGACTTACGGTTTCACTTGGAGGTAAGCTTTCGGTTTCCGGAGGTGATTTGGTTGTGGGATGTACAGACAATAACAATACATTAAATGTTTTGGGAGTTTTAGAAGTCACTGCCGGAACCCTGAATGTGAACGGTAATATTTCGACTTCTTTTGGTTCGGTATTTTCTCAAAGTGGGGGGAATATCAATGTGGATGGAAATTCGGGTAATGCTGCAACCAGTGTGCCTAATGGAACCCGAATCATCAACATCATTCCGGAAGATTCTGAAAGCCTGAATTGGACTGGAGGAATACTCACAATAGTCGACCCGCATGCTTCAACAACTGCCAATGATGTTTTAAGGATTGATGGAGCTTTTGATGGCTCTGTAAATGTGACATCCGGACATACAATCCGATTCGGTGATGGTGTATCGGCACAATCTGGCGGTAATGCCACAAACGGATTCAGGGTAAATTGCTGGGCAACGGTAACAGGTTTGCCTTTAGGAAATGTCATTGTAGAAGGTCCGGAAGGAACAAATCGTTATCTTACGAGTACCTATCCGGTTCCGGTTAATGGAGACCTTACGATTAATAATGGTGCCGAGTGCCGTATTTCTACCGTCTATTTAAATGGTAACGCAATGGTCAATACAGGAGGTATACTCACGTCAACGACAGGTTTTTTCTTTGCAAACGCAAGATTCGTAAACGAATCAACGGTGGCTTTTGGCCCAAGCTTAAACTTACAGCAGCTTACTAACAACGGAATCATAAGAAATCTTACGGCTTCGCCTACCGCTAATTTTACAAATATGGTGTTCAATAACGGAAGTACGGCGGGTGTAACCTTAAATTCGCCTGTATCATTAAGCGGAACCCTGACTCTTAATGAAGGCAAGGTAAATACTTCAAATACTAATTTACTAACGGTTGGAACGGCAACTGTGGCTGGTGATATTGCAGGTGGCTCTGCTACAGCATATATCAACGGACCTTTGGCAAGAACCTTCGGTAACAACAGAACGGCAGTAGGTACGTATTCTAATGTGACAATCTATCCGGTTGGAAAAGACGGAAGTTATTTGCCATTTTATATTGACCCGTCAACATCGGGAGGTGCTTTACAAATAAAAGGAGAGGCATTTGTGGCAAATTCAGGAACTTTCCCGTCAAATGTTTCATCACTTTCCAATAACCGTTGGGAAGCCTTACTCATTGCCGGAAACGCAAATTTACTGAATGCAAATGTCAGGATAGTAGATGCAGGCATAACCACAAACAGTAAAATGCTGAAATCAGCAACAGCAAATGGCGAATATGCGGTATTTTCTCCGGCTTCAATAGTTGCCGCAGACAATTTGTATACTTATTCATCAATCAGAGTGTCTGATTTTTCAGGATATTTTTCTCATGGACAAATAATTTGTAGCGGAACTGTAGCGGAACCAACCGGTAGTCCTGTACAGGATTTCGTAACAGGACAGACGTTGGCTGATTTTGTTGTTAACGGAAGCGATATCATTTGGTATGATGCAGATGGAAACAGACTGCCATTATCAACAATATTGGTGAGTGGTACAACCTATTATGCATCACAAACCATAAATGGCTGTGAAAGTAGTGGCAGGCTTGCTGTTACGGCAGGAATTAACCTGGGAACTGATGATTTTGAGGCGATCGCTTTTAAATATTATCCTAATCCGGTATCAGACAGGTTAAATCTGGTAGCTTCTGAAAACATTGATTCTGTGGAAATCTATAATCTTTTAGGGCAAAGAGTTTTTTCAAAAAAATTAGATGCTATGCAGGAACAGCTTGATTTTTCACAACTACCAAAAGGTACCTACATTTTGAAAGCGGCAATAGGCAATGTGATGAAAAATGTAAAGATTGTCAAAAAATAATAGTTTTTAAAAAGCTATAAAAGCCATCCTCTAACGGGATGGTTTTTTTGTTTATAAAAGTTATCTTTGTTAAAGTTTAAAATTCCGTATGAAATTTTCTTTTATAATTCCGGTCTATAACAGGCCGGACGAAATCGACGAATTATTACAAAGTTTGGTTTTGCAGAAATACGACAAGCCCTTTGAGGTTGTTGTAATTGAGGATGGTTCTACTATTCGGTGCCGACATATTATTGATACTTACCAGGAAAGACTCACCATTTCGTACTATTTCAAAGAAAATTCAGGTCCGGGAGATTCCAGAAATTTTGGAATGAGAAAAGCCCAGGGAGATTATTTTCTGATTCTGGACTCTGATTGTATTCTCCCGCAGGATTATTTGTCAGAAGCAGAAAAAGCATTGGAACTGAATTATGTGGATTGTTTTGGAGGTCCTGACAAAGCTCTAGACAGCTTTTCAGACATACAGAAAGCCATCAACTTTTCCATGACCTCATTTTTGACAACTGGAGGAATTCGCGGAGGTTCTGAAAAAATAGACAAATTCCAGCCCAGAAGTTTTAACATGGGATTGTCTAAAAAAGCATTTGAGGCCAGCCAGGGCTTTGGGAACATCCATCCCGGAGAGGACCCCGACCTTTCCATAAGACTTTGGAAAATGAATTTTGAAACACGATTGTTCCCAAAAGTCTATGTCTATCATAAAAGAAGAATCGATTGGTCAAAATTCTACAAACAGGTAAACAAGTTCGGCAAGGCCAGACCCATATTGGATAGTTGGTATCCGGAATACAGTAAGCTGACCTTTTTCTTTCCAACGCTCTTTCTTTTGGGATTCCTTGCTTCGGTGGTATTTTCTTTTTTCTGGACAGGCATTTTTCTGGCCATATATGGTTTTTATTTCTTAGCGATTTTTATTGTTTCCACTTTTCAGAATAAAAGCCTGAAAATAGGATTCTTTTCCCTGATAGCAGTAGTAACACAGTTTTATGGCTACGGCACGGGCTTTCTGAAATCGTTTTGGAATATCAAAGTGCTGAAAAAGAAACCTCAGGAAGTATTTCCGGAGCTGTTTTTTAAAAAATAAATTATCAACATCATGACAAAAATCATCGGTCTGACAGGGGGAATAGGAAGCGGAAAAAGTTCTATTGCCAAACATATAGAATCACTCGGAATTCCGGTTTATATTGCTGATACCGAGGCGAAAAAAATACTCGATACTGCCGATGTAATTGCTAAGGTTATTGCCCTTTTTGGAGATGATATACTGGAAAATGGTAAAATCGACAGAAAAAAAATAGCGGCACTGGTTTTTCAGGACCCGGAAAAACTTAAAAAATACAATGCCATCATCCATCCCGAAGTCTATCTTCATTTTCAGAATTGGGTAAAACAGCATAACAATTATCCACTGGTGGTTAAAGAAGCTGCTATTCTTTTTGAGAGTGGAAGCTATAAAGACTGTGATAAAATTATTTTGGTCACAGCTCCGAAAGAAAACCGCATACAAAGAGTCATGAAGCGCGATGCTGTGACAAGAGAAGCTGTAGAACAGCGAATGTCACACCAATGGGATGATGAGACAAAAAAGTCTATGAGCGATTTTGTAATCGAAAACATCGAATTGGAAAAAGCAAAACAATCTGCAGAAAACATAATTACCCTATTAAGAAATCAATAATTTATGAATTAGATGTTAATGTTTGGTTAATGTATTCATTGATTAAATGTTAAAATGTTAATTTTGTTTTTGATGAATAAGACATTGTTTCGCTTACTGGTTGTGTTAATGAGCCTATCTTTGATAGGAATTATTTTGGTTCAGTTATATTTGATTAATACATCTTTCAATAATAACGAAGAACAATTTAAATACCATGTACAACAGGTTATAGGGAATGTTTCAGAGAAATTAAAGCAGCAGGAAACTTATACAATTGTAAATCAGTATAACATTTTGCGTGACAGCATTGGAAAAGACCCAAACCCAAGCCAATTGCTGGACTTCGTTCTTGTGCAGAAGAACAAAGTTACAAACGAAACTATAATTTATTCAAACAACATTATTGCAGAGGATTATAATATCAATCTGACGTTCTTTGATAAGAAAAAAGATTCGGTTAAGGCGCAAAATTTTATTTCCAAACGCCGAACCGAAATATATTCAGGCAAACCGATTGACAATTCGGGCATCCAGAAAAATACCACTCCAGATATTACAATTGAAAAATCTGGAAATATCGAAATGCTTGAAAGAGCACAATTCGATATGTTCTATAAAGATATTGCAGAAACAAAACCTTTGAAAGACAGGGTTTCAAAAGAAAAGTTGCAAAAAATGTTGCAACAGGAACTGAAGCAGTATGAAGTAAAGACACCTTTCGAATTTGGTATTTACAGTGATGGCCTTGCTACAAAAATCAGGTCAGACAATTTTAAGTTTGACAAGAATTCTACTTTCCAGACACCTATCCTGACCGATAGCGATGGAAAAAGCAAGTACCAACTGCTGGTAAGCTTTCCGGAAAAAAAGAAATTTCTTTTTACAGATTTGATAGGAATTACGATTTTGTCAATCACATTTACCCTGATTATCATCATTGCCTATGCAAGTGCTTTGAACCAATTGATAAAGCAGCGCCAGATTTCAGAAATCAAGACGGATTTCATCAATAATATGACGCATGAGTTCAAAACACCTATTGCTACCATAAATCTGGCTTTGGATGCAATCAAGAACCCTAAGATTATTGAAGATAAGGAAAAAGTACACCGCTATCTTCAAATGATAAGAGACGAAAACAAACGTATGCATGCCCAGGTTGAGAATGTGCTCCGAATTTCCAAGTTGGAGAAGAAAGAGCTCGAAATTACTAAGGACCCAATCGACGTGCAAACGATAGTTGAAGATGCCGTAGAACATGTGAATTTGATTGTTGAAGACAGGCAGGGAACAATAAGAACGCATTTTAATGCAACAAGAACAACAACGCTGGTCAACGATGTTCACTTTACTAACGTAATGGTAAACATTCTGGACAATGCGATAAAATATTCGCCGGAAGCCCCGATAATTGATATTTATACAGAAAATGTCAAGGACTTTATCCTGATTAAAGTAAAAGACCAGGGACAAGGAATGGGTAAGGCGGCTCAAAAAAGAATTTTCGAGAAGTTCTACAGAGAACATACCGGAGATTTGCATAACGTAAAAGGTCACGGTTTGGGATTGGCCTACGTGAAAAGAATTGTAGACGACCATAACGGTCAAATATTTGTAGAAAGCGAAAAAGGGAAGGGTAGCACCTTCATTATAAAATTACCACTAATTAATTAAGCTATGGAAAATGTAAACAAGAAAATCCTCCTAGTCGAAGATGACCCTAACTTTGGTTCAATTTTAAAAGATTATCTGAGTCTCAACGATTTCGAGGTTACCTTGGCTAAAAACGGGATGGAAGGTTTCGAGAAATTTAAAAAAGATACCTTCGATTTGTGCATACTTGACGTAATGATGCCTTATAAAGACGGATATACTTTAGCAAAAGAAATCAGAGAGAAAAATAAAGACATTCCTTTGATTTTCTTAACAGCAAAATCGATGAAAGAAGATGTGCTGAAGGGCTACAAAGTAGGAGCAGACGATTATTTGAACAAGCCATTTGACTCTGAAGTATTATTGATGAAAATCAAAGCTATCATCCAGAGAAAGGCTTCAGATAGCAAAGCAGACAATACCAAATTTGAATTCCAGATTGGAAATTTTCACCTGAATTCAAAATTACGTTTCTTGACATATAAAGACGAAGAACCGATTAAACTTTCCCCAAAAGAAAACGAATTGCTTAAAATGCTTGCGGTTCACGAAAACGACTTAATGCCGAGAGAATTGGCGCTGACAAAAATCTGGCGTGATGACAACTACTTTACTTCAAGAAGTATGGACGTTTACATCGCAAAATTGAGAAAATACTTGAAAGCAGACGAGGATGTAGAAATTTTGAACATCCACGGTGAAGGTTTTAGACTGGTAGTCAAAAACAAAGTTTCAGAATAATACGAGAAAAGCTTCAAGAAATTGGAGCTTTTTTTAAAACAAATATGTTTTAACTTTCAAGACTCTCTAATTCAAGAGGGTCTTTTTTTTTATAAATATACTTCTATTACTTTTATTGAAATAAAGAATGATAACCTATTGATTTACTGGTCTGCCTATAACTATAATCAAGTATACTTAAAGTTGTTGAATTTAAACAATTCAATTAAAAGAAATGAAAAATCAGACAACTAGCAATCGAAAAATGACAAACTAAGGACTGAAAAATTACTTCAGACCGCAATAGTAAAGAGGTCATGGAAAGTTATATATGGTAAATCCAAGCGAATAATCAATTGTTGGAAAAGATTTTTGAAATAAAACGTTTCAATAGTTATAAATATTTAAAATATGTTATATTTGATACATATTAAACTTAAAATTATGATACACGCCAAAAAATCTTTAAAAATCTTTTTTATTTCTGTACTATTAGTGCTATTATCTTGCTCTGAATCAGAGAATTTACAAAAAAATGCACATGTTTCTAACCAAGTTGTTAATAAAAGTGACTTTAAACACACGGCAAGAAGAACTTATTCAAAAACAATTTCTGATTTTGAGAAGGATAAAAGAATATACCAGCTAGATAGTATTTTAAAAGTTATGGAGCCTTATGATATTAATAAGGACAGAAAACTACTAGATGAGCATTATATAGCCCTGCATAATGTTTCACATGATTTGTATTTAGATTATGGTCAAATTGAGATGATGGAATATGCAAGGAAGTTATCAAATACAAGTCCGAAGGGAGCATGTTGTAAATTGACTGATAAAGGTACTGTTGATTGGAGTTGTTGTGGATTTTGGGGTAGAATTTTAGCAGCAATAGGTTCAATAGGATGTCCGGAACCTACATCTTTGGATAAAGAAACTAGAGACAAACAAGCGGAATCGTATTATCTGTGTGTTCAGGAATCAGTATGTAAAAGTTGTTAAATTCTATTACTTATGAAAAAAATAATAAAAATAGTTGCATTTGTTAGTTTATCAGTGATGTTGGTATTAATAGTGTTTTTTGGAATAAAATATAATAAAATCAGAAAAACAGAAACATTAACTCCAGCCGAATTTGCAAAACAAGAGTAATAATAAAGCCCATAGTAGCCTTATAAAAATGAAACCGTCTGATTTGTTCAGGCGTTTTTCTCTGAAAAGCAATAAGTATTAGGTTTCCTCTATATTAAATCATGTCTTTAAAATATAGATATCAATAATTGTCCAATTAAACATCTAATATTACAGTCTATGTGTTAGAATCAATCAAAATCAGATTAGACCACTTATTTCGTCTGTTTGAGATATACATATGTTAATATGAAGGAATGTGTAATTCATTTTTTGAAAAAAATATTTTCGATTTAAGAAATTCAATTTCTTCTAATTATTTGATAATGATTGTGTTGCTTTTTTAAAGCCAAATTAAGGGGAAGTTCTTTTTGAAATTTTTTTATTTTTAGCTTATTTCCAATCCAATTCCAGTGCAAAACAAGGTTTTCCGTTTTTGGTAATCGAAAAGATAGATTTGTCCGCATCAGTTTTTTCATCAATTGCTACTTCATCACCAAGTACGAGTTCCTTCATGAAATTCATGTCAAAGCTTTTCAATTGCTGTTTCAGAATGGATTTTGGATTGACAAGGTCGAGACACCATTCCAGATATTTTACATTATTCACATGATTGACAATATCCAAATCGGAAAGTACAACTTTTCGTTCAGCTATTTTTTTCATAGAATCCGGAAGGTCAATTTTCTTTACCCGTTCTTCGGTAGCCAATCGTTCAGGATATTTTTCAAAATGCTCATGTGGAAGAGCCAAAGTTTCCGGTCGGCGTAATTTGGTATTAAAAACGGCCCAATAGGTTTCGCAGCCAATCACTTTTTTACCGTTAACGTGCATTTCCAAAGCCCTTACGGAACGTGAATTCTCTAAAGAAACTATCCAGGTCTTTACAGTGACAATATCTCTCCATTTCGGCAGCGATTCAATCTCCAATTTCATCCTACTTAATACCCACGCCTGATTGTGTTGCTGCATATCCGTAAAACTGATACCGCCAATATCGGCATGGTCGCCTGCAGTGAGTTGGAGCAGGTTGCACAAGTCTGTATATTTAAGATAACCGTTAGGAGTACAATGGGTAAAATTTAATTCCCAGTCACGGCTGTAAATCGATGTAAAATTTGAACTTATTGGCATTCTATAAAATTAGAATAAATAATTAATATGTTCTAATTTACAACAAATGAAAATGAACTTGAATCCATTTCGTTAAAGTCTGTCAAAATGGAAAGAGTAGTAAAGTTGCAATTCCCATTATAAGATTTATAACTGCGTATATTGTTAATGGTTAAAGTGTAATTTCCGGATTCTAAAAGTCTAATCCCAATTCGGTTCTTAAATGAATTACCGTCCCTAATCAAAATAAAAAAATTTCTCTCGGATTCACCTTGAGCAATAACTGTTGTCCGTGTACTCAAAGTAAGATAGTTATATTCAATATAAGCAGATTCTTTTTTTAACACAACATCATAGTAAAGTTTATGGTCCAATTCAAACAAATCAATATTTGAGTCTGATGTTTCTTGGTTTCTATCAACTGAAGCGGTTAACCAAAGGACATCATTTAAACTATATTCAGTCTGGCGATTCTCAATAGTAATCAAATCGTCCTTGTGAATCTCTATAAAGCGTCCGCAAGGAGAATCATCAGGGTCACATTGTGTTGCCAATAAAAAAGGAAATGTGGCGAGTAGAAGTATTAATTTTTTCATGGTTTTTATTTTCCAATTAGATGGTTAGAACTGATATAGGTTGCGTCAGGTTAGCAACTTTTTTATATAGTCAATTACTTTTTCTGTTTCAGTCTTATAATGAAACCATTTAACATTTTCTGTTCTTTTAAACCACGTCATCTGGCGTTTGGCAAAATGCCGCGTATTTTTTTTGATTTCCTCAACGGCAAAATCCAAAGTACTATCGCCGTCAAAATAGCTGAACAGTTCGCGATAGCCAACAGTCTGTAATGCATTCAGGTTTTTGTTTGGATAGAGTCTTTCGGCTTCTTTTAACAATCCGGCTTGCATCATAAGATCCACCCGCAGATTGATTCGTTCGTACATTTCAGCACGTTCCGCTTCCAGTCCAATTATAATTGGAGTGAAGTTTCGGGTGTTCTTTTTCCGGTTCAGGAAGGAAGAATACGGCTTACCGGTTCCGACAGATACTTCCACAAAACGCATCAACCTTTGGGGATTTTGCAAGGTTTGGGGATTTTCTTTTGAAAGAGTATCAAAATAAGTTTTATCCAGTTTTTCTAATTCCTGCTGTAGATAGCTAATGCCTGATTTTTCATAGTTTGATATAATTTCTTTCCGTATGGACGGGTCAATTTCCGGAAAACTATCAAATCCTTTAAGTATGGCATCCACATATAACCCGGAACCGCCAACTAATACGGCACAATCGTTCGTTTCGTATAATTTATCCAGCAGACTGATGGCTTCCCGTTCAAAATCGCCTACCGTATAATTTTCAAGAATAGATTTATTCTGGATGAAATGATGCGCAGCAGCATCGAGTTCTTCTTTTGAAGGAACAGCCGTACCAATAGCCATTTCTTTGAAAAACTGACGTGAATCGCATGAAATAATATCACAATTAAAACTTTTGGCAAGTTGGATACTTAAGGCAGTTTTGCCAATGGCTGTTGGGCCGATAATGGTAATCAGGTATTTCATAAGCTATGTCCGCAATGGTAACAATATTTTGCATCGTCTCTATGATGGTCTGCACTGCAATTAGGGCAAACCTGAGTGTTTTGATGCACCGTCTTGTCTTTTGACATAAATTCGGCCGTGACCAATCCGGTTGGTACGGCAATGATACCATATCCTAAAATCATAATTATCATAGAAACAAATTGCCCCAATGGTGTAATCGGCGTAATATCGCCAAAACCCACCGTAGTTAAAGTAACTATAGTCCAGTAAATACTCATAGGAATACTGGTAAAGCCGCTTTCGGGGCCTTCAATCATATACATGATTGTTCCAAGAATAATACAAAGTACGATAACACTAAAGAGAAAAACGGCAATCTTTAACCGGCTTTTTTTTAAGGCACGTACCAGCTGATTTGACGCCCCAACAAAATGTACGAGTTTTAAGATTCGGAAAATTCGAAGCAGTCTGACGGCACGTAAGGAAACAAGAAAGTGTAATCCCGGAAAAAGCAGGTCAATGTAGGTAGGTAGGGTAGCCAGCAAATCAATAATCCCGTAAAAGCTGAAAATATACTTTAAAGGTTTTTTGACTGCAATTACTCTCCCTATGTATTCAAGCGTGAAAAAAATAGTGACAATCCACTCAATTACTGCCAGTTCCTGACCATATATCAATCGTATTGTGACAACGCTTTCGAGCATTACTGCAACAATACTTACAATAATCAACAATAACAGAAAGAGGTCGAAAAGTTTACCAAATGGAGTATCGGCTTCATAGATAATTTCATGAAGCTTATTTCGTAGCCTTTCTGTTTTAGTGATTTCCAAATCAGTAGTTGTCGATTACATCAAATTTACTAAAAGTCTTAAAAAGATAAGGTTTTAAGGACTTTCTTTTTTTTGAGATAGCTCAAAATTATATTTTTAGAATCCCGGTTGCTTTTCATCGGGATGATAATATTTTTCAGGATGTCGATATTGTTTACCTGATAATTGAGGTCAAAGAAAGCATAGCCTTTGAAAATCCCATCTTCAATAAGTATGGCACTTCTTTCCTGGATATTTCTTCCTCTGTCAATGATAATCATATTCTGCTTTTGGTACTCATTATTTTCAAAAAAGCTTTCTACGCGGATGTTATATTCTTCTGATGATTCTTTTTGAATACAGGCACCATTACATTGATTGAGTTCATATGGAAAACAGTGGCTTTTTACAGTTTCCAAACCGTTTATTTTCTGGCAAAGCTGATAACTGTCCGTTATCTTGAACAAGGCACTTTGGGCTTCTGCAGGACTAGAAAATGAAGCCAGTTCCTTTTTTCGGGCATCTGTTTTTTGGATTCTTAAAGCAATATAACCATTCAAATCCTTTTCCTGATAAAGTGACCAGGGAAAGATGGTTTTCTTTAGCGAACGATTGTATTTTGGCTTGTTGATTTTGATTTCTTCTGCCTCTTTTAAAAGTGCTATCAGTTCGCTTCCGGTTTCCTCATAGGTCACGTCAAAAACTTCCAGCTGTATTTTTTTAGATTTGGAAGAACTTCCGGTAAAATGCTGATTGACGCGTTTTTTGATATTTCTGCTTTTACCGATATAAATCAGGTCACCATTTTCTTTATGGATATAATAAATTCCTGTGGTGGAAGGTAATTTTGATACGATATCGAGAAGTTTTGGAGTAAGTCCTTTTTCAATTTCGGTTTTGACAAAACTCTTGACAATTTCTTTTTCAAGGTCTTTGGCCAAAAGCATTTTAAAGAGCTTTACAGTTGCCATAGCATCACCGGTAGCTCTATGTCTGTCGGCCATAGGAATGCCTAATGCACGAACTAATTTTCCTAAGCTGTAGGAAACCTGGTCAGGAATCAGTTTTTTGGATAATTCAACAGTGCAAAGATTCTTGCGTTGGTAGTCATAACCAAGACGGGTGAATTCTGTACGCAAAATTCTGTAATCAAATTGAGCATTATGGGCTACGATTATACAATCGTCTGTAATTTCAATAATGCGTTTTGCAATTTCATAAAACTTAGGAGCGCTGCTTAACATGGCATTGTTAATGCCGGTTAATTTTACTACAAAGGGCTGTATTGCCTTTTCAGGATTGACAAGACTGATGAACTGGTCAACGACTTCATGTCCGTCAAATTTATAGATAGCAATTTCCGTAATTCCTTCTTCATTATATTGGCCGCCGGTTGTTTCTATGTCTAATATTGCGTACAAATTCTTTTATGCGTTTCTGTTAGTCTGCAACATTGTTGCAGGATTATTTAATTATCTTGTTCCAAAGATACTACTTCCAATCCGAACCATTGTGCTTCCGCAATCAATTGCCAGCTGATAATCGCCAGACATTCCCATAGAAAGTATTTTCATCTCGCAATTATTGGCTTTTTGAGTTTGGGACAGTCGGTCAAAAACAGATTTCAAATGCTTGAATTCTTTTTCGATTTGGTTTTGGTTGTCAGTGAATGTTGCCATTCCCATCAACCCCTTGATTTTTATGTTTTTTAATTGGCTAAAAGATTCCGATTGCAATAATTCGTTAAGTTCTGATTCGCTTAGTCCGAATTTTGTTTCTTCTTCCGCAATATGGACCTGTAACAGGCAGTCAATAACCCGATTGTTTTTTAGGGCCTGTTTGTTGATTTCTTCCAATAACCGCAAACTATCAACGCCGTGAACCAGACTCACAAATGATGCCATAAATTTGACCTTGTTGGTTTGGACATGTCCAATCATGTGCCATTCGATATCTTTTGGCATCTGCTCAAACTTTTCGGCCATTTCCTGAATCTTGTTTTCGCCAAAAACACGTTGTCCGGCTTCATAGGCTTCCATTAAGTCAGACACCGGTTTTGTTTTGGAAACGGCTACAAGCATTACATTGTCCGGCAATGTGGCTTTTATTTCAAGAAGGTTATTTTTTATTGACATTTTAAAAAGATTATAATTCATAAACCACCAATCCGCTTCTAAATTTCGGGTCGATATACGTACTTTTTGGAGGCATAATCAGGTTGTTGTCTGCCAGTTCTTTAATTTCAGAAATATCAGTTGGAAAAAGCATAAAACCTAATTCAAATTCACCTTCATCAATCACTTCTTTTATCGTTACGATAGATTGTTTTCCGGGAATATAATCAATCCGTTCATCATTTCTCAAATCGGTAATGCCAAGAATTGGATGTAGCACTTTTGTATATAAAATCTGTGCGTCAAGACTCTCTAAAACAGAAGAAAAACTATGCCCGTCTTTTAAAATCAGGGAATAAAACTCATTGTCGAGATACATCCCGAATTCAAACTTTTTAGTTGGCTTCCATAATTCCTGCTCTTTATTTTTAATCCAGAATTCATTGGATAACAGGGCAAGAAAATCTTCCTTAGAATGTCCGTTTAAATCGCGGATAATCCTGTTGTATTCATATATCTTAACGTTGCTCTCAGCAATCAGAAAGCTCATAAAATAGTTGAGATTCTCATTTCCGGAAGCTTTGTCTTCTTCATATAACAATTCAGCAGAAGCAGACCTGTGGTGTCCGTCAGCAATATACACATTGCCTATAGCGGCGAATTTTTCCTGCAACCATGAAATTTCTTCAGGAGTTTCAATCTTCCAAAGGATGTGTTTTTCCCTTTTGGTAGTAGAGAACTCATAAAGTGAATCAGCCTGTTTTTTTTCAAGTATCCAATTGGTCAATTCGGCATCGTCAGGATAGGTAATCAGAACCGGTTCGGTATTAAATCCTGTACTATGAAGATAATCTTTAAAAAGTTCTACGCGGTATTGTAATGTATCTTCGTGTTTTTTGATGACATTATTTTGGTAATCTTCAATACTCGTTCCTGCAATTATTCCTGTAAAAGTCTGTGTTTTGGTTTGTATCTCATACAGAAAGAAAACAGGTTTTTCTTCCTTGATTAGCACATCTTCCTCTTTAAAGTCATGATATTTTTGGGCAACCAGCTTAAATCTTTTTTCAAGTCCTATTTTCTGCTGATTTACATAAGCAGGATTCAGGACATGTAAAAATGAAAACGGATTAAAATCCAATTGCGAAGCCAGTTCTGCAGGCGAATACTCGTCATAGGAGCGCGAAGTCACCAGGCTCACTTTGTCGCGTGTAGGACGTACTGCTTTAAAAGGAATTATTTTTGCCATAAGTGTAATATAGTGGATAGTTGAAAGTGGATAGTTTATAGTAGTGGATAGTTGATAAGGGATAGTGGATCGTTTGGTTTATGTGTAAATAAATTCATTTATAAAACTAATCTGCTCTAAAAACATAAATCCAAAATCTAAAATCCAAAATCATAAATCAAAAACCAAAAGTCTAAAATAAGAATCTTTCCTACTTTAGACTTTAAACTTTCAGACTTTAAAACTTTAAAACATTATATAAATTGTTTTGCTACTTTTTCAGCTTTTTTGGATTCTGAATAGTCATAGAAACCTTCTCCGGATTTCACTCCTAATTTTCCGGCTCTTACCATATTTACTAAAAGAGGGCATGGTGCATATTTTGGATTTTTAAAGCCTTCATACATTACGTTCAATATGGCAAGGCAAACATCAAGGCCAATAAAGTCAGCCAATTGCAATGGTCCCATTGGGTGAGCCATTCCCAGTTTCATTACGGTGTCGATTTCATAAACCCCGGCAACTCCATTGTATAACGTTTCGATAGATTCGTTAATCATTGGCATCAGGATTCTGTTGGCAACAAACCCAGGATAATCGTTTACCTCAACAGGAACTTTTCCCAATTTTACAGACAGGTCCATGATGATTTTTGTCACCTCGTCAGATGTATTGTAACCTCTGATGATTTCAACCAGTTTCATAATTGGCACCGGATTCATAAAGTGCATACCAATTACTCTTTCCGGATGTGAAACTACAGCACCTATCTGCGTGATAGAAATAGAGGAAGTGTTGGTTGCCAAAATGGTGTTATGAGAGCAGGCATCGTTCAGTTGCTTGAAGATGTTTAGCTTTAATTCTACGTTTTCGGTTGCTGCTTCTACTACAAGGTCTACACCAACAACACCATCTTTAATATCAGTATAGGTAATGATATTGCTGATTGTCTTTAGTTTATCGTCTTCAGTAATAGTTCCTTTTGCTACCATACGGTCAAGGTTTGCAGCAATTGTTGCCATTCCCTTGTCTAATGACTTTTCTGAAATGTCAATTAGTTTTACTGTAAATCCGCTTTGCGCAAAGGTGTGAGCGATTCCGTTACCCATGGTTCCGGCTCCGATTACGGCTATGTTTTTCATTTATTAAAGGTTTGAATTTAGTGTTGAAATTATTTTTTGAAGCAATCAATGATTTGGTAGGCTACTCTTAGGGCTTCAGTACCATCTTCCAGTGTTACGATTGGTGTGGTGTTGTTATTGATGGCATCTGCAAAAGTTTCCAGTTCATCAAGAATGGCATTATTCGCCTCTACGTCCGGATTATCAAAGTAAATCTGTTTTTTAACACCTTCCGCATTTTGCAATATCATATCAAAATCGCCGGGTACTTCCGGAGCGTCTTTCATTTTTACGACTTCACATTTTTTCTCCAGAAAATCCACAGAAATGTAGGCGTCTTTCTGGAAAAAACGCGACTTGCGCATATTTTTTAATGAAATTCGGCTTGAAGTAAGGTTTGCCACGCATCCGTTTTCAAACTCGATACGCGCATTGGCAATATCCGGAGTATCGGAAATGACAGAAACGCCGCTGGCATTTATATTTTTCACCTTTGATTTTACAACACTCAATATGGCATCAATATCGTGAATCATGAGGTCTAAAACAACCGGAACATCAGTACCACGAGGGTTGAATTCAGCCAAACGGTGCGTTTCAATAAACATTGGGTTTTCAATCATGGCCTTGGTAGCTTTGAAAGCCGGATTAAACCGTTCTACATGGCCAACCTGTCCTTTGATGTTGTATTCTTTAGCCAAAGCAATGATTTCTTCGGCTTCTTCGACTGTATTTGATATGGGTTTTTCCAAAAAAACATGTTTGCCTGATTTGATGGCTACCTTGGCACATTTATAATGGGAAAGGGTAGGAGTTACAATATCGACAACATCAACAGCATGGATAAGTTTTGCGATAGTGTCGAATTTTTGATAACCAAATTCTTTGGCTACTTTTTCGGCATTTTCCTGATTAGGGTCGTAAAAGCCTACTAATTCGTATTTTTCAGATTGTTGTAATAAACGCAAATGAATTTTTCCTAGATGCCCGGCACCTAATACTCCAACTTTTAGCATATAAATGTATTTTCCACAAAAATAACATTAATTGTTTAAAGTTTAAGTGCTTGCAAACACAAAAATATTTGAAGTTATTTCGGGTAGATTACAGACTTAATTTTTCCTTGAAATTGTTGGTTTGCCTTCTGGAGATTTCCACTTTGGTGTCCTTAGGCAGGTGAACAAGCAGGTTGCCGCTAAACCACGGGTCGATTTTGCCAATATATTCCATATTGATAATCTGGTTTCGATTGGCACGGAAAAAATTATCCTCAGGCAATTTTTCTTCAATCTGATTTAAGGATTTACTGATAATGGCTTTTTCATTCTGGAAAAATATTTTGGTATAATTTCCGTCAACTTCAAACAGATAAATATCTGAAATTTTTACCAACCAGCATTTCTCACCATCCCGTAAGAAAATTTGGTTGTTTAGAGTGAGTTTTTTACTGTTTCTCTCTTCCTTTTCCACCATATTTTGACCTACTTTTTCAATGGCTTTCGCAAATCTTTTAGGGTTAATTGGTTTTAAGAGATAATCCAGGGCATTGTATTCAAAAGATTTAATAGCATATTCATCAAATGCCGTTGTGAATATGGTAATAGGAACGCTGTCAAGCATTTCAAGCAATTGGAAACCATCTTTTTCCGGCATATTGATGTCGAGAAAAAGCAAATCAGGATGGGTAGAGTTGATAAGCTGGAAGCCAGAGTCTACATTTTCTGCTTCACCTATAATTTCAATTTCGGGATGGTTCTTAATGAGCTCTTTCAACTCATTTCGGGCCAGACGGGAATCTTCAACTATTACAGCTTTTATTTTTTTCATAGTTTAAAATGGGATTGTAATTTCTGCAACGACTTGATTGTCTATTTCCTGTAGCTTAAAATTAGCGTTTTCTCCATAAATGAGATGCAGTCTCTTTTCAATATTTTTAATACCTAACTGTGTAGAATCTTCTTCAATGTTCAAGACTCCGGTATTGGATACTACAATTTTCAGGGCTTTATCATTGTTATGGATATCCAGAATAATTTCGCCGCCCTCTTTGAGCTTTGATATACCATGTTTTACGGCATTTTCAACCAGCATTTGGATAACCATGGGCGGGATTTCCATTTTTAAAAGGCCTTTGTCAATTTTAGGAGTATACCTTAGTCGGTCTTCCAACTGTATTCTTGAAATTTCAATGAAATTTTCTACCATTTCAATTTCTTCTTCCAGTGCAATCGTATTGATGTCATTTTTGGTTAGCGAATATCGAAGCATTTCGGATAGCCGGGTAATCATTTCTCTTGATTTTAAAGGGTTTTCAAGGATCAGACCGCGAATGTTATTCAAACTGTTAAACATAAAATGCGGATTAATTTGCCCTTTTAGCGAATTGAGTTGCGATTCTTTCAGAGAAGACTCCAGTTTCAGCTTGTTAAATTTTACTTCATTTATATATTCATAAATTTTTATTGCCAGTACAATAAAAAGCCAAACCAGAAATTCTGCCAGAAACCCCGGCACATTTGTTATTTTCATCAACAGCGTTAAATGTTGAGTATTACTACTGCCAAAATAATACATAACCGGAATGTCAAGTAAAGGCCATAAAGCAAAGTGGTAAATAACCTGTGCCAATGAAAATACAAAAAACAGATTCCACCAGTCTTTTCCTCTTAGGTGGGAAAGATTAAACCTCGTTTCAATAAATAGTAATATTATATACGACAAAACAAATCCTAATAAGCCACAGAGAAAGCCTTCCCATAGTGTATAATATAAAGCGTTAAGTTGTGCGGTTGTCAGGCCATCCGAAAATTTAGCATATGAAATTTTGCTAAAAGTTAAGGTGCTAAAAGTATAGACCTGCCAGCCCAGAAAATTCAATAAGTGATATTTGCCGCTTTTTAAAAGTTTCATAGTTTACATCAGGCATTCCAATGCCGCACTTGCAATTTGTAATAGTATTGATATCATCTTTCTTAGGTTTTTATACCCTTGGCAGATTATCTCTGCCAAAGGTAATGGATTAAATTAGTTTTTAGGTTGAAAATCCGGGTGTCCTACCTGCCAGAAGGCAAAGCTCAGTACATCGGCAATTTCTTCGTATGATTTTGTTTTCGAAGCTCCTCCAAAATGCCCGGCTTCATAATCCACTTTTAGTAAAGTGGGTTTATCTGAAGTGTTGGCTTCCAGCAAACGGGCAGCAAACTTGGCAGGCATCCATGCAATGATTCTAGGGTCGTTGAATCCGGCTGTTGTCAACGTAGCCGGATATTTTACTCCATCTTTTAAGTGAAGGTAAGAATCCATTTCAATCAAAGCTTTCGCTTCCGATTCAATTTTCATCGTACCAAATTCAGCCACATTTGCAGGCCCATTAGGTGTGTTTTCACTTCGAACGGTATTCATCATCCCAACGCCAGGAATGGCAGCCGCATACAAATCAGGTCTTTCGGTGATTGCTCTTCCTACAAAAATTCCTCCTGCGCTTCGGCTATAGATAGCTGTTTTGGTTGGATTAGTATAACCTTGATTAATCATATATTCTGTACAGGCAATTACGTCTTTCCATGTATTCTGTTTCGTTGTTTTTTGGCCGGCAAGATGCCATTTTTCACCTAATTCGCCACCACCTCTAACATGGGCTACCGCCAGAATTCCTCCACGCTCTACCCACAGAAGCAATTGAGTATTAAAAGAGGGCGTTATTGAGGCTCCATAAGCCCCATAACCATAGAATAATACAGGGTTATTTTTGTCTTTTTTCATTCCTTTTTTATAAATAATCGATAAAGGAACTTCAACACCGTCATAGGATTTAGCCATTAGTTCTTCAACTTCAAAGTCTTTAAATTCAGGATATTCAATAATTGTTGAAAGTTGCTCTCTTGTGAAAGTATTCTTTTTTAGATCATATCGGTATCTTTCTCCTTTGGTTGTCCAACCTGTTGTACTTATCCATACATCAGAGAATTTAGGAGCTCTGGCCGTTACGGATATGGTAGCTGCTTTTTTAGGAGTCGCAATTTCCCTGTGTTTTTTTCCTTCAAAGTCAGTAAAATAAAGCTTACTTTCCACACCATTTTTTGTTCTGGTATAAAATATACCGTCTTTGGTTACAATGGGCGAGTTGAGATTGGAATCGCTGCTTTCAGGTATGACCAAGGTAGCTGTTGCCACATTTGGATTGGCAATGCTGGTTTTTATTACTTTAAATTTTGGAGCATTTAAAGTGGTATACATATAAATGTCTTTATCGCTTAAAATGAAATTTTTTACTTCATCTTTTCTGTCGGTAAGTAATTTCCAGTTTATTTTTTTCTTATTAAGATCAGAACCCGGCGCTATATATACTTTTTGATTCTGGTCTACAGTATAAGGCATAAAAAACAAAAGGTTACTATCAATATCATAACTAACAAAAGGAATTTCTTCATTAGCTATGTTTAATTCTGGATACATTGCCTTTGTAAACAAAGTCTTGTCTTGCGAAACATCGCTCCCTACAATGTGAATTTTTGTGACTATATCCATTTGGGCATTCATGTCATGGACATCTTCTGTTGGTGATTGGATGTAAATAAATGAATTGCCATCTTTCAGCCAGTTGGCACCTCCAAAACGTAACCTGTCAAATTTTTCAGGAAGAATCTTTTTGTTAGTCAAATCCATGAGAAACATTTCACTCATTTCGCCACCGTTTTTTGAAATGTTGATAGCTATAAGTTTTCCGCTTTTGTTAGCTGAAAAAGAACTGACACTATAAACATCCTTGCCGTTCTTTTGATAAGTTTCAGGATCAAAGATTAAGGATTCTTTTCCTTTCAGACCATTTCTCTTATATAATTTGCTTATTTGGTCATTTGGTGTGGACTTAAGATAAATATAAGTACCATCATCCAGGATTGCTAGACCTCCAATACTCTCTGTAGTTCGTTTATTTATTGAAGTCAACTCATCAATAATATGCTGTCTTCCCGGAATAGAACCCAATATTGAATTGGTGTAATCTGCCTGGCCTTTCATCCAGTTAAGCGTTTGCTCATTTTTTAAATCTTCAAGATTTCGATACTTGTCTTCAATCTTGATTCCGTAATAATCATCTGTTGCAGGAACAGAAGGAGCTTTTGAAGGTTTTGTCTGCCCAAAAGAATTGGTTGTGAAAGTAATGCCGATTGTCAGCATTGCAATTTTTCTTAATGTGGTCATTTCCATAATTCGTGTTTTTTGGTTGTGATTATGCGAACGTTTTTTGATTGATGAGTCAAAAGTAGGAGTGTATTCAGATAAAAAAGCCAAAAAAATGACGAACGGTTAATAAAGCATTTGAATGGTAGGCTACTGATAAAACATTAGCCGAAACGTTTTAAAATCGAGTTTTCTTTTCTTATTTTTACCCCTCAAATAAACCTCCAAATTTTGAAAGATACAGCCAAACATCAAGGACTTAGAAATCAATTAGTAACTGTCTTGCAACAAAAGGGTATAACAGATAAAAATGTTCTGGAAGCAATTAAGAAAATTCCAAGACACCTATTTTTGAATTCAAGTTTTGAAGATTATGCGTATCAGGACAAGGCCTTTCCGATAGGTGCAGGGCAGACTATATCACAGCCATATACGGTTGCTTTTCAGAGTCAGTTGCTGGAAGTTGAGAAAGACCACAAAATTTTAGAAATTGGAACAGGTTCGGGTTACCAAACAGCAGTTTTGTGTACAATGGGAGCGAAAGTATATAGCGTTGAAAGACAAAATGAACTGTTTAAGACAACTTCTTTGTTGTTGCCAAAACTAGGGATTCGCCCAAAACATTTGTCTTTTGGAGACGGTTACAAAGGCTTGCCTAACTATGCTCCGTTTGACAGTATTATTGTTACAGCTGGAGCGCCAATTATCCCCAAGCCATTGATGGCTCAATTAAAAGTAGGAGGAAGGCTTGTTATTCCTTTAGGAGAAGAACATCAGATTATGACAATGCTCATACGTAAAAACGAAACCCAATTTGAAAAGCATGAATTTGGAGAATTCCGTTTTGTGCCTTTACTGGAAAATAAAAACTAAAAAAGCCCACTTAAGGGCTTTTTTTATTGACTGATAATATCCAAATATCTTTCAAGGCTTTCTTTTTCTATCTGGGCTATAAAAAGAAGGAAATCTTCCTTATCAGAGGTTGTCTGTGCTTTTTCAAGAGTTTGGTAATACTGCATTCGGGTATCATAATCACCTTTTATATTGGCAATGATATAACCATGCGAAAGCAGAATCAGGTTCATCACCAAACGTGAAGTTCTGCCATTACCATCAACAAAAGGATGTATGGTTACTAATCTTTCATGCATTTCTCCGGCTAAAATAACAGGATGTAAGGAATTTTTATTGGCTTCATACCAAATAAAATAATCCTCCATTTGTTTGGAAACCATATAGGGCTGTGGAGGCATATAGGTACTTCCTTTTATCATAACCTGTACTTTTCTATATCGCCCGGCATCTTCAGGATGGATTCCTCTCAAAATTAGATTGTGTATGCTAAGCACCTCCCTTTCGTTTAAAAGCGAATTTTTTTCCATCAAGTGTTTGATATAACCTATGGCCTCCTGATGGTTAATAGCCTCAAGATGTTCCCGCATGCTTTTTCCGGAAACTGTCAGTCCTTCATTAATTACAAGGTCTGTTTCTCTGAGAGTAAGTGTGTTTCCCTCAATTCTATTGCTCTCAAAAGTGTATTCGAGTTCAAGTGCCTGTGTAATCCTGTAACTGTCAAATTCCCGGAACCTGTCTAACTTTGTTTTGAGAGTGTCTATTTCTGCAAGGATTTTTTGAAGAGAACCTGAAACTTTTTTAGCAGTTTTCGCCTGATAGCGGATTTCTTCTTCTGCAACTTTCATTGCTTTTAAAGCAAACTCTTCATCTCCAATTTCATATAAGATTTTTTCTTTGAGCCAGGCTACCATTAATGTTTCCAGGTCGATTTCGAGAACTGCTGCTAATTTTAGTAATTGGTCTCGTGTTGGTTTTCGGGTTCCTGTTTCAAATTTGCTGATAAGTGCCTGGTCAATACCGGTTTGTTGAGACACTTCTCTCACTTTCATATTTTTTAGTTCTCTGGCATTTCTTAGAAGTGTTTTCATCTTATGTTTTATTTTGTCTTGACAAATTTAGTCATTTTTTTCGAGAAAAAAAATCGTTCCCTAACGAAACGACTTTTTTATTCTGTCTAAATCTCTTTTGGTGTCCTGTTCTTTAAGAGATTCTCTTTTGTCATAGGTTTTTTTACCTCTTGCCAATGCGATATCCAGTTTTGCCAATCCTTTTTCGTTAGTAAAAAGTCGTAAGGGAACAATTGTTAGTCCTTTTGTCTGTACACTTTTGGAAAGTGTTTTAAGTTCCCGTTTATTCAATAGCAATTTTCTTTCGCTTCGGGCTTTATGGTTAAATTGATTTCCAAATGCATATTCTTCGATATACATATTGATGGCGAAGAGTTCGTTGTTGTTGAATTCGCAAAAACTTTCGGCTATATTGGCTTTGCCCAACCGGATAGATTTGATTTCAGTTCCGGTCAGTACTATTCCAGCCGTATATTTTTCGATTATTTCATAATCGAAACGGGCTCTTTTGTTTAATATATTAATTGTTTTCAACATAGGAGTGCAAATGTAGGAACATTTAGGTAAACCGCAATTAGGGTTAAGAAATTGTTAGATAATATTTTTCAGACTATGATTTTTGTCAGTCTTTACTTTTTATTTCCCATCTACTTTTGGACTATAATTTAAAACTGATAACAATGAAAAAAATAATTTTTGCTGTAATGGCGCTAACAGTATTCGGAACAGGTTTAACAAATGCCCAGGAAAATAATTCGGTAGATTTTAAAAAGTGGCAGGTTCGCGTCAGGGGTGTTGGCGTTGTTCCTGACGAAAGTGCTAAAATTGGAATTATAGGTGGTGACGCAAAGATTTCCAATACTTTTATTCCGGAACTTGATTTTACTTATTTTTTTACAAAGAACATTTCTGCCGAACTGATTTTAGGAACATCCAAACACGATGTGAGTACTGTAGGTTCTGATATTTCTGCAGTAGGAGGACCTACTTCGGCTGATGTGAATTTAGGAAGCGTATATCTCTTGCCTCCAACATTGACGGTGCAGTACCATTTTCTTCCGGACCAGATTTTTAATCCTTACGTAGGTGCCGGTGTGAATTATACGGTTTTTTATAATGAGAAAGCAGGTAATACAGTAAGGGGTATTGAATATGACAATTCTTTTGGTTATGCCTTTCAAGTAGGTTTTGACCTGATGTTAAATGACAAGTTTTTTATCAATGCTGATATTAAAAAGATATTTTTAAAAACTGATGTGACTGTCGATGCATCAAATCTTGCCACAGGGTTAAGCATTCCTGCAGATGTTGAAATCAATCCATTACTGTTAGGTTTTGGTGTAGGAATGAAATTTTAATGTCCTTTTTTAGTTTTTAGATGGGGAAGACTGCTTTTTGAGGCAGTCTTTTCTTTTTATAGATGAATAAGTTCATCCCATATCTCTTCGCCAGTGACAGTTATACGGTATAAATTACCAAATTCAGGTTCTGGTATATCGGCATATTTTGCTGTACCCAAAAGTTTGTTGATATAGTTGGGAATCGTATTGCTATGTCCAACTATAAGCAGTGTCTTTCCCGGGTTTTCGGCAATTATCTTTTTTAAGTCCATCGCTTCAGGTTTATAAAAAATAATATCCTTTTGCTTGGTTGCCGCAATGGCAGAACAGGTTTGTTGTGTTCTTTTATACATAGTCGTATAAAACAGGTCGATAGGTGTTTTCTCAAAATAAGCGGCCCAACTTTTGGCTCTTTTCATTCCTGCGTCCGAAAGTTCCGGATTGCTTGAAAAATCAGCTTTCTCTGCATGACGAATCAGATAAAGTGTAGTAGTGGCCTGGTTTTGGCCTGAAACGGTTTGCATAAGGAAGAATAATAATATGAGACAAAGATTTTTCATTGCGTTTTTGCTTTCTATAAAATTAAACTAATTTTTGAAATCCGTATTTTTGTCAGATGGAAAACAAACAAGCTAATAATCCGCTTCACGGAATCACATTGCAAAAAATGCTGGAACAACTGGTTGATTTTTATGGATTTGATACCTTAGGGGAATTGATAAAAATCAAATGTTTTAATGTTGACCCCAGTATCAAATCAAGCCTTACTTTTTTAAGAAAGACAGACTGGGCCAGAACCAAGGTAGAACAGCTTTATATTAAGACACTTCCTAAATTTCCCAAATAAAAAAGTGCGAGCAGGTTTTCCAGCTCGCACTTTTTTAGGCTTCTGCAATGCCTTTCCATTTCTTTATATATATCGAAAACAGAAGCATAAATAAAAAGATAAATACTATATTGAGGATAAACATATAAACATAATGTTCCTCTAACCATTCTATTCGCGGAAATTGCTCTCTTTTCATTCCATCTGCCCCATAGGAATAGGATTCATAGTACCCTGAGGTACGTTTGAGAATATCTATGAGGACTGCATAAGCTATAGGAATGATAGCCGGCATCAACCATAAAGTCTGATTGATAGTGATTCCTGTAATTCCTTTGCTTTCTTTTGCTTTCAGGATAATGACAAAATAGAATAACAACCCTAAAAACAACAGTATATAGATGATGGGGAAAGTCATGCTATATCTGATTATTACAGAAATAATTCCGCTAATAATTCCAAAAAGGCCCAGTGTTACAAAAGCAATCAACCAGTTTCTGCCTGATGTAATCTTAAAGGAGAAAACACAAAGCGATAGACCTATTGCAAGATAAATAAGACTCATTACAAACTCCAGGTTGACTACGGGGTTTTCATAGGCCCTGGAAATCTTACCATAAGATTTTGTCAATGCGTCAAATGGAACATAATATTTTGAATAAATATATTCTTGATCTCCAACAACTTTAATAGTCTTTGATAGTGTATCATGAGCAACACCTTCTGGCTCGATTGCATAATCATAGTCAACATTTACACCTTCATAATAACTATAGTTTTGACTGTATTCTTTGCTTGTTTTTCCAACGTTAATATATTTTGTGAATTCGGGATAATCATAAATCAGTTCGAACCATTTTTCAGGAGTGATGTTTGATGACAGACCGTGTTCTTTGGAAATTTTGAAAAATTCCCTGAATAGCAATTGTATAGAGTCCTTTTTGTTTTCAATAAGCCATCGTTTGCCTTTCAATTCCATTAATGAATCTTTTTCATCATTGAAATAAGTGAATCCCTGAATTCTTTTATTTACCAACGACTTAAGCGAGTAATTTCTGGAACCGTATTGAAATGAATCTCTTTCTACCTGGAGGTATTTACCGTCCTTGTACTCTGTAATAAAATTACTTTCACGATAAGGGCTTTCAACAAATAATGAAGAAAGGCTGATAATTTCAAGTCGTCTGCTCACTTCCTCTTCCGAAAAATAATTTCTTGCCTTTAGATCCTGAGCATAGAAAAAGGAAGCAGCATAGGTGGAATTCAAAATGCAGAACAACAAAATCAGTAACCATTCTCTGTAAAGTGAAAACTTTCCTTTAGGATAAAAAGATTTAAAAGCGTTGTTTCGCGAATAGTAAACCAGCCATATGATGAACATAAGTATACTTATCAATACGCTGACAAATACAATTATGGTGTTGTCGATTCCGTAATCATAAAAATCATTCGAATCCGTAAAATCAATTTCTCCTTTTGAATATCCCAGGAGGAAAAAGATAAGATGGAAAATCAGCGTCAGTACCGAAAACAAGGCGATTTTACTGTTCCAAAGCAACGGATGCGTAAGCAGAAGTTTTTTTTGAATATTGGCAAACATAAGGATGAGTTTTTTAGGAAACGAAGAATCTTCGGGTAGATTTTGAAATATTTCTGAAGTACTGAAGCGGAATCTGTTTTTCTGTGATGATTCTTAAAAAGCCATAAGTCTCTAATTTTTCAGAAAACGTTGCAATGTAAGTACCGCCATTAAATTTGAGCGAAATGAGTTCGCCTGATAGGGCATCATTAAGCTGGTTTTGTGACCATTCACTTTCAAATTCAATAATAAGAAATTGCTCTTCTGTTTTTTCTGTTTCTTGTGGAGTCACTTTTGAATGAAGATTTTTCTGCTCTCCGTTCTTTAAGAAAATTACCTGGTCTGAAGTTTTTTCAACTTCATACAGCTGCTGTGAGCTCAAAACGATTCCAATCGGGCGGAAAGGAGATTTCGCAATCGCCCTAAAATCTTCCAATACGGTTTGCTGGGCAAGAATATCCAGATTGGCAAGCGGTTCGTCAATCAGCAATATTTTAGGCTTTCTTAAAAGCATTCTCGCCAGTTCAAAACGCATCTTATACCCGGATGATAAGTTTTTCCAACTGTGATTTCGGTATTTTCTTAAGTTGAGTCTGGCAATGATTAGTTCTACAATTAATTTGTTTTCAGTAGGTTTATAACCATAACTTGAGGCTGTGAACTGAAGATTTTCAAACATAGAACCATGCCAGGTTGCTGTCCTTTGCGGTATATAGACCAATTGTGTTCTTAAATCATAGGTATCGTTAAAATCAAAATTATAACCTAGTTTTCCGGAAGTTGCAAATAACTCACCGCAAAGGAGTCGGAGAAGTGTTGTTTTTCCGTTGCCATTTTCACCTACAAGACCTAAAATTTCGCCCTGACTGAGTTCCAGACGTATTGGACCAAGCGAAAAACTTGCATTTCCATATGTTTTTTTGAGGTTTTCTACTGTGACAAGAATTTGTTTTTCAGGAACAGGTTTGTTTTTTAACTGTTGGTAAAGTTCCTCAAGCAGTAGTGCGAAACGTTGTTTTTTTAGCTCGATGTTATTCTCATTCTGGTCAAGCCAATCTAATAACTCGTTAGTTTTTTGGTAAAAGGAAATATCTTCCGTGTCGAGCGTAAGGTCGATTATTCTTTTGGTTAGCAGTGAATAATCTTCAAAATCCAGAAAACTCTTGATTTCCTGGAATTGTTTCTCAAATTCTGTCATGATATAAGTCTATATATCAAATATAACAGAAAAATCTTCCAAATAGTATTTTATTTGATTTTGTATGCAATCATCAAACCACCTCGATATAATATCCATTCACCACTTTTATTGTAATCGTGAATCCATGTGTCATATCGTTCACCGGTTTCTATTGAATATCCTTTATAAAAAGCTTCCTGATGCCCCCCACCAACAAAAAGATCCAAAGCCCATTTTTCGCTTAGTTTCCATTGGTAGCCTAATGTCATACCCAGCAAGTAATTATAGCCTTTTTGATAATTATTGGTGTCCTGATAGCCGTATTTCTGAAGTTTGAATGTGCCTCCACTGACATTAGCACCTATATAAAACCCATTGTTTTTTTCATTAAAATGATAGCGTACTTCAGGTGTTAGGATTAATGCTTTATAGGGTGCGCCATCGATAGATTCCCAAAAAGAGGCTGTTGCATCAAATTGAAAGGTCATTTTTTTTCCGATACTGGTTTCCACACCTATGTTTGGAACAAGTATCAAAGCCGTAGCACCATTAAATTTTACGTAGGTTTGGCCGTGGGAAATAAATGCGCAAGCAAGGAACAGCAGAGATAAATACTTTTTCATTTTTAATGAAATCAATTTTTGCAAATGTAGCAAGGATAATGTTGTGTATGCCTATTCACAATTGCTTTTTTAGGTTAAGAAATTAGATTTTTATTCCGAAAGAGGTTTCAAATGTTTCTTTTGCAGAAAGAATTAGTATTCCTTCTTTTTCAAATAAATTCCCCGTACTTTTTATAGAGTCTGAATAGCCATACCAAGGCTCCAAACAGATAAAAGGTGCATTGTTTTTTGTCCAGATTCCAAGATTTGGGAAATCGTACAGAGAGATTTCCACATAAGGTTTGCCGTTTTCGAGTATTTGGATTTTTTTCGATTCCAGTTTTTTAATTATCAAGGCATCTTCTTCAAATAGAGAATAGGTGAGTGGCAGTTTATGGTCTGATAGTTTTAATACAGTGGTACGTTCAGAAAGCAAATTGTTTTCTAATGAATAGCTGATAAGAGACTCATCATCTTCAAAAAGGAGCGAATAATTTTCAAAAGTATCAGGAAGAGCAAAGGCAGGATGACCGCCTATAGAGAAAGGCATTTTTGTATTGCCTTTATTGATAATTTCATATTTAATGTTAAGATAATCCTCTTGCAGAGCGTAAATTATTTTTAATTCAAAATCGAAAGGATAGTATTTTGCTGTTTCTTCAGAAGAACGAAAGGAAAAAACGGCTTTATTTTGAAAAGTTTCCTCCACACAGAAAACATTATCTCTCGCAAATCCATGTCTTGATAATTGATACGACTTATTTTCATAGTTATATTGCCCCTCTTTTAGTGTACCTACAATAGGAAATAAAATAGGAGAGTGCTTGTCCCAAAAGTTAGGATTTCCTTCCCATATATATTCTTTATCGTTTCTCTTTAATGAAATTAATTCAGCCCCTTTTGTATTGATGGTAGCCTTTAGCTCTTTATTTTGTAGAACAATGTTCATACGGATTTGATTTAAGATGATATATGGCAAAAATAGAATAAAAAACACCGGCGTGCAGGCCGGTGTTTTACAATTTTTTTTTGAAACGGAATTATTGAATTACAACGCTATGTGTAATAAATTCTGTTGCGCTTTTTTTGAACTTAAACACGTAAGTACCATTTTGGCTAACAGTAAACTTGTACGGTTGAGTTTTGGTTGAAGGAGTTGTTCCGCAGTTTGTTCCGGTGTATTTTACTTCTACCTCAACAGTTTTTGTATTTCCGCTTGTAGATTCTACAAATCTGTTGAACACACCACAATTATTATCAACAACGTGGGTCACCGTTAAAGTGATTTCCTGATTCTTAGCTCCAGTTGTAGGACCGGTAACTGCTGTTGTAAATTCTTTTTGTGTGGTTTGGTTGTTGCTTTTAGAATCGTCATCGTTACTGCAAGAAGTAAGAGCCGTCGAAACGAACAAAACTAACGCCATTGTTTTTAATGCAAACTTTTTCATAGTTAAAAATTTAAATTGTTTTTTCTTAAAGATGTAGTAAAATAAAAAGGTTGCTTTTTTGCTATGAATTTTAACATCTTTTTTTGTATTATTTTTCTTGCCTATTAAAAATCAATATTTTAGAAAAAAAGAAAATAACAACCGGCATCAATTTTTCGCAATGGTGATGTTTAAAGATTTGGGATTATTAAGAATCATTTTTTGATTGTTTTTTAACTGCAAAAGTTGTTTTCAGAATTGTTAAAAATGGTAATTATATAAACATAAATTTTATAGTATAAAAATTAAGGTTTTTGCTACGTTTTTAACATTATTTTAATGGTTTTTTGCGTAAAATTTAATACTTGTTGAAGGCGTTAGTAAATATAAAAAAGCCAAATTTGTAAACATACCAACCTAAAATAATTACTAACCTAACCAAATCAAAGCATTATGAAAAATCTAATCACATTATTGAGCATCAAAGAATTTATCATTGAAAACGAACTAACGGATAGTGTAATGCTTGTACTACATCCTAAAAATTTTGACGAGCTGGCAATGGAATATATTGTTAGCAATAATATGCAAATTGAAAGACCTTTTGAGGTTTTGGGTATATGTGTCATAGAGGACACTGACGGGGAAGTAGCTTACAACGAGATTGATATTCTGGAAATTGCTTATGACCACCATGAGGAATTTGAATATGAATATTTGAGAGCTGCTGTTTGATAATTTGCCACCAAACTATAAACTTAATTTAATATGAATCGTTTAACCTTTGCCATCTCAACAGTTGGCCTGCTGATTTCGGGTTATGCACTACCCGGAAGATTTGCTGATAATTCTTCAGAAATGGCCAGCCTATTGCTTAAAGGAGGTTTCATATTGCTTTTTATTTGCTCTTTTATTGTAAATGGATATTGCATTATTAGCTTTTTCAGAAAAAAACGAAGTTTCGGAAGAAGGAAGCATTATGGAATCCGTACCGTAAGGCAATATTATCCGCAGAGAAGCACACGTTAATAGCGAAAATTCTTTTCTGCAAAAAAGCCTAACCAAAAACTTGGTTAGGCTTTTTTATTTTAGTAATCTCAATTATTAATTTGCCAATTCGGTCTGATTTCTAAATACCAGTTTTCCGTCAAAGCTGTCTAACAGAATAATACTGTCTGTAGTGACTTTTCCTGAAAGTATTTCTTTCGAAAGTTCATTCAGGACTTCTTTCTGAACAACTCTTTTTACAGGTCGTGCACCAAATTGCGGGTCGTAGCCTTTTTTAGCAAGGTAATCAATCGCTTCCGGTGTGGCATCTAAAGTAATGTTTTGTAATGCCAGCATCTTAGTGATGGATTTTAGTTGTAGTCCCACAATTTCCTTAATGTTGTTTTCATTAAGAGGTGTAAACATCACGATGTCATCAATCCTGTTTATAAATTCAGGGCGTACGGTTTGTTTCAATAAAGCAAGTACTTCTACTTTGGCAGCTTCAATCGCGCTTTCAACATTCCCTTTCAGGTTCTCGAATTTCTCTTGTATGATAGAGCTTCCCATATTGGAAGTCATGATAATAATCGTGTTCTTGAAATCGGCTAAACGACCTTTATTATCAGTCAGACGACCTTCGTCTAATACTTGCAACAAAATATTGAACGTATCAGGGTGTGCCTTCTCAATTTCATCAAGCAATACAACAGAATATGGTTTTCTTCTAACAGCTTCTGTCAATTGTCCGCCCTCATCATAACCTACATATCCCGGAGGCGCACCAACCAAACGGCTAACACTATGCCTTTCCTGATATTCGCTCATGTCGATTCTTGTCATGGCATTTTCATCATCAAACAAGTAAGAGGCCAATGCTTTTGCCAATTCTGTTTTTCCTACACCTGTTGTTCCCAAAAACAGGAAGGAACCGATAGGCTTTTTAACGTCTTGTAATCCGGCACGGCTTCTTCTTACGGCATCACTCACGGCTTCAATAGCTTCTTCCTGACCTACCACTCTTTTATGCAGTTCTTCTTCAAGATGGAGCAGTTTTTCTCTTTCGCCCTGCAGCATTTTCATTACAGGAATTCCGGTCCATTTGGCCACGACTTCGGCAATATCTTCACGGGTTACTTCTTCTTTGATTAAAGAATGCCCTTCGTTTTCCTGCAATTGCTTTTGGAAAGCATCCAATCGTTCCTGAGCTTCTTTGATTTTTCCGTAACGCAATTCGGCTACTTTTCCGTAATCGCCTTCACGTTCTGCTCTTTCTGCTTCCAGTTTGAAGTTCTCAATTTCTGTTTTGGTAGCCTGAACGTTGTCTACAATATCTTTTTCGCTTTTCCATTTGGCGAAAATCTCATTGCGCTCTTCTTTCAGGTTTGCCAATTCGAGACCCAGACTTTTCAGCTTGTTTTCGTCGTTTTCACGTTTAATCGCTTCCATTTCGATTTCAAGCTGCATGATTTTCCTATCCAGAACATCCAGTTCTTCAGGTTTTGAATTAATTTCCATTCGAAGTTTGGAAGCTGCTTCATCCATTAAATCGATAGCCTTGTCCGGAAGGAAACGATTGGTGATATATCGTTGCGATAATTCAACAGCCGCAATAATAGCTTCGTCTTTGATGCGAACCTGATGATGCGTTTCGTATTTTTCTTTGATACCACGCAAGATGGAAATAGCACTTTCCGTATCCGGTTCATCAACCATGACTTTTTGGAAACGCCTCTCAAGTGCCTTATCTTTTTCAAAATATTTTTGGTATTCGTCCAAGGTTGTCGCACCAATAGCTCTTAGTTCACCACGAGCGAGGGCAGGTTTTAATATGTTAGCTGCATCCATTGCGCCCTCGCCACCTCCGGCACCTACCAGGGTATGGATTTCATCAATAAAAAGGACAATATCACCTTCTGCAGAGGTTACTTCCTTTACAACCGATTTTAATCGTTCTTCAAATTCCCCTTTGTATTTGGCACCGGCAATCAAGGCTCCCATATCTAAAGAGTACACAATCTTGTCTTTTAGATTTTCAGGTACGTCACCATCAACGATTCTGTGGGCAAGTCCTTCGGCAATGGCCGTTTTACCAACACCGGGTTCCCCTACAAGCATTGGGTTGTTTTTTGTTCTTCTTGTCAAAATCTGTAAAACCCTGCGGATTTCTTCATCTCTGCCAATAACCGGGTCGAGTTTTCCGCTGCTGGCAAGTTCGTTTAGGTTTTTAGCGTATTTATTTAACGAGTTGTAAGTTTCTTCAGCAGAAGCAGAAGTAACCCTATCGCCTTTACGAAGTTCGTCAATAGCCGCTTTTAGTCCTTTTTCAGTAACTCCCTGGTCTTTTAAAATTTGGGCAATTTTACTTTTTGAATTGAAAATAGCCAATAGAAGATGTTCGATAGATACAAATTCATCGTTCATCTTTTTGGCAATGTTTGCCGCATTGTTTAATGTGCTTGACGCTTCTCTCGACAGCATAATATCACCTCCCGAAACTTTTGGGAAAGATTGTAATGTACTATCCAGAATCTGCTGTAAAAGTCCCAGATTTACGTTGAGTTTTTTAAGCAGGAACGGAGTAACGTTTTCGTCTACTTCAAAGATTCCTTTTACGATATGTTCGTTTTCAATCTGTTGATGTCCAAAGTTTTGAGCAATTTGCTGAGCCCTTTGGATGGCTTCCTGAGATTTTATGGTAAAATTATTAAAGTTCATAGATTAAATTTTTAAATTTGATAAAGTCATTTCAATTTATATTCCAATAGGGTAAATCTGACAAAATGGCTTAAAAAGAAGTGTTTTTATTAATTTAACAAGACAAAAAGTCTTAAATCCTGACGATATGAGTTTTTTTGATAAAATTTTTGGCAATACAGATAAATCAGATAAATCGGATAATAAAGATACGAATCAAAACGGCTTTAATTGGAATGATTTAACAGAATTAAAACAATTGGATTCTATTATAGAAGAGTCGGAAGAAAAACCGGTAGTAATCTTTAAGCACAGCACACGCTGCAGCATTAGCAGGATGGCGCTAAAGAATTTTGAAAGAGAATATAAAGCAGATGATAACGAGGCCTCGCTATATTTTTTAGACCTTTTGAATTACCGTGATATTTCAAATGAAATTGCACAGCGCTTTCATGTTATCCATCAATCTCCTCAATTATTGCTGATTAAGAATGGAAAATCAGTTTATGATGTTTCACATAGTGCAATTGATGCGGAGGCTTTGGAAGGGAAATTGTGAAAGAGGTGCTAAGGTTCTGAGGTACTAAGGTTTTGTGTTCTTATGAGTAAAAGAGAAAGTTATTGAAAGTTATTGAATTAGCTAAAAGAGGTTGTAAGGCACTAAGGAGCTAAGTTTTGTTCTTTCATGAGCAATAGTTATCTGATTTTACAACAGAAAACCAGATATTCTCATAGCATAAACTCTATTCTTAACGTCTTAAAGCCTTAGAACCTTAGTACCTTAGTGCCTTAGTTCCTCAAAAAACTCTCCATCTTCAAAACAATCTTCTCTAAACACAAATTATTAATACTGCCTTCATGTGTATGCGTTGTTTTTGATGAAGGCTCATATTCGCCGTTTTCAATTTGTGTGGCAATTATTTTATAAGCATCTCTGAAAGGCACCCCCTGCTGAACCAGTTCATTCAAATTATCGACGGTAAACAGGTAATCGTATTTTTTATCTTCAAGGATGGTTGTATTCACCTGAATGTCTTTTAAAGAAAAGCAGGCAATCTCCAGACATGACTTTAAATTCTGAATAGCAGGAAAAAGTCCTTCTTTTAGTAATTGGAAATCTCTGTGATAGCCACTTGGCAGATTGTTGGTCAGCAAAGTGATTTCATAAGGCAGGGCCTGAATCTTATTGCACTTTGCCCTGATCAATTCAAAAACATCCGGATTTTTCTTGTGGGGCATAATGCTGGAACCTGTAGTCAGGTGATTTGGAAGGCTTATAAAGTTGAAATTCTGACTCATATACAGACATACATCCATAGCCAGCTTGGATAAAGTGGCTGCCAGTCCTGAAAATGCGAATGAAACTGTTTTCTCAGCTTTTCCACGGCTCATTTGTGCGGCTACCGAATTGTATTTCAATATCGAAAACCCTAATTCCTGAGTGGTAAATGTTCTGTCAATAGGAAAAGAACTTCCATATCCGGCAGCAGAACCCAGCGGATTTTGGTCTACAATTTTTTGTGACGCATTGAGCATAACCATATCGTCAATGAGTAATTCTGCATAGGCAGAAAACCACATTCCAAAAGAAGAAGGCATAGCAATCTGCAAATGCGTGTAGCCCGGAAGAATAATATCTTCGTGTTTTTTGCTCAATAAAATCAGCAGGTCGAAAAGTTCCTTAACGAGTTTTTTGACAGATGTGATTTCTTCTTTCAGATAAAGATGTATGTCTACCAGAACCTGGTCGTTTCTGGAACGGGCCGTATGGATTTTTTTTCCGGCTTCGCCTAATTTTTCAGTCAACAGATATTCTATTTTAGAATGCACATCTTCAAAAGCCGCTTCAATTGTAAAGTTGCCTTGTTTTATTTGTGCCAGAATATCTTCTAAAGCCAATACCAAATCGGTTGTTTCCTTTTCAGTAAGGATGTTTATTTTGCCCAACATTTTGGCATGTGCGATAGAGCCTAATACATCGTATTTTGCCAGAACCAAATCCAGTTCCCTGTCATTTCCAACCGTAAAGAGGTCTATTTTCTGGTCGGTAGGTATTCCTTTTTCCCAAAGTTTCATAGTGTGTGTTATTTAGGTTATTGTGTTGTTTAGATTAAAAAAATCGGATAAAATTTTGGTATATAAGTGAATACCTTCCCTTATTTCTTCCAGAAAAATAAATTCATTGGCGGTATGTGAACGCAGCGAGTCGCCAGGTCCCAGTTTCATCGATTGGCAATTCAAAACCGATTGGTCTGATAGTGTAGGCGAACCGTATGTTTGTCTTCCCAAAGAAATTCCCGCTTGTACCAAAGGGTGGTTTTTGTCGATTGAAGACGCATTCAAATGCATTGACCTTGGATTTACGTTTCCTTTGATATGTTGTTGTACAACTTTGAGGATTTCTTCATTCGTATAGCAATCGTTTACGCGAATATCTACAACCAGACTGCATTCAGACGGTACTACATTGTGCTGTTTTCCGGCATTTATCTGCGTAACGGTCATTTTTACAGGGCCTAATATTTCAGATATCTTTTCAAATTCATACGTCCTGAACCATTCAATAGCGGCAAGTGCATTGTAAATTGGATTGTCTGCGTTTTGATGGGCCGCATGACTTGCTGTTCCGGGAATGATGATATCCAGTACAAGAAGTCCTTTTTCAGCAATGGCCAACTGCATCTGTGTTGGTTCGCCTACTATGGCACATTCTATTTCAGGCAGATGTTTCAATAAACCATTCAGTCCGTTTGGGCCGCTACTTTCTTCTTCGGCAGTACCCGCAAATAAAATATTGTAAGGAAGGTTTTCATAAGCATAAAAATAGGTGAACGTAGCCAACAAAGAAACCAGACAACCTCCGGCATCATTGCTTCCAAGTCCAAATAATTTTCCGTCTTTTTCGATAGCTTCAAACGGGTTTAAAGTATAGCCTTCGTTTGGTTTCACCGTATCATGGTGAGAATTCAGCAGTAGTGTTGGTTTTGTTGCATCATAATGCAAATTTACAGCCCAGACATTGTTGTTTTCTCTCTGAAACGGAATGGAATTGTTTTGAAACCAGTTTTCCAGTAAAAGTGCTGTTTGGGCTTCTTCTGATGAAAAAGACGGTGTTTCAATAAGCTGTTTTAATAAACTGATGGCTTCGTTGGTTACTATTTCGATGCTTTTATGCGTCATGATTTTTCTCTTTATAATTTTATTTGGGTAGCTGTAGCCTTGTTTTTCAGCGTTTTTTGATTTCCAATTACAATTGTGTGAACGCCATTTTTCAATGATTTGAAGCAGTTTTCGAGTTTGGGCAACATTCCCGAATGGAGGGTTTGGTCGTTTTTCAGTATTTGATATTTCTCAAAATCAAGAACTTCAATGACCGAATCCTCATCTTCCGAATCCAATAAAACACCTTTTTTCTCAAAACAATAAATGAGTTCTACCTCATATTCTTTTGATAATGAAATTGCAATTTCTGCGGCAATCGTGTCGGCGTTCGTATTTAGCAATTGACCTTTTCCATCATGCGTGATGGCAGAAAATACAGGGATGCAGTTTTGCACTAACAAGGCCGAAATCAGCTTATTGTTTACCTGGATTACATCACCTACAAACCCAAAATCGATTTCCGTGTTTTTCCTTTTCTCTGATTGGATGAGGTTGCCGTCTGCACCCGAAAATCCGATGCTGTTTGTGCCAAATTGTTGCAATTGAGCTACAATCTGTTTATTTAATAAACCGGAATAGGTCATAATGGCAACATCGAGCATGGCTTCATCCGTAATTCTTCTGCCGTTTGAAAAGCAAGGTTTTAATCCCAGTTTTTCGGCTATTTCGCTGGCTTTTTTACCACCGCCATGCACCAGAATTTTATGTCCTTTCAGTTCCGAAAAGTCGGTAAGGAATTCTGATAAGAGTTGCTCATTGTCGATGATGTTGCCGCCTATTTTTATGATTCTAAGACCTGGTTTAGTTTTCATTTTCCAGAATTTTTGTCAATATTGCCTGTGCTGCATAAGTCCTGTTGTTGGCTTGCGCGATAACGATAGAATTATCGCCGTCTAAAACCTCATCAGAAACAATCATATTTCTTCTAACCGGAAGGCAATGCAAGAACTTTGCATTAGCTGTAAGTTCCATTTTTTCCTGTGTGACGGTCCAATTCATGTCTTTAGAAAGGATTTTTCCGTAATCATTGTAGGCACTCCAATTTTTAGCATAGATAAAATCGGCATTTTTGAAAGCCTCATCCTGATTGTTTGTGATTGTTGCTCCTTTTGTTATTTCAGGATTCAGTTCATATCCTTCCGGATGCGCGATTACAAGCTCATAACCGGAAAGTTTCATAATCTTGACAAAAGAATTGGGTACGGCATGAGGCAAAGCCTTAGGATGCGGCGCCCATGTCAGAACTACTTTTGGTTTTCTTTTGGTCTTGTATTCCTGTATAGTCAGTGCATCCGCAACGGCCTGAAGCGGATGTTCGGTTGCGCCTTCCAGGCTGATTACCGGAACAGAAGCATATTTTGTAAAAGCATTGATGACCTGTTCTGCTTCGTCCTTTTCCTTATCGGTTAGGGTAGGGAAGCTTCTAACGCCAACAATGTCACAGTATTGAGAAATAACCTGTGCGGCTTCTTTGATGTGTTCCGCCTTATCGCCGTCCATAATTGTGCCGTCCTCAAATTCGAGCGACCAGCCTTCTGTATTGAGATTCATTACAATACAGTCCATCCCAAGATTCAACGCGGCTTTTTGGGTACTCAATCTTGTTCTGAGACTTGGGTTGAAAAACAGTAGTCCCAGCGTTTTGTGTTTACCCAAACCGGAATTTCCAAAAGGGTCAGACTTGATTTTTTTGGCGGTTAAAATCAGTTCGTCCAAATCATTTATATCGTCTACAGTAGTGAACTTTTTCATTTTTTTTAATTTAAGGATTGTAATGCATTTTTTAGTCCGGCAACAAATTTGTCGATTTCCGTTTTAGTGATAAGTAGTGGCGGAAGTATTCTTAGCAGGTTCTTTTGGGAGGCATTCCCCGTAAAGATAAATTGCTCATAGACCAATTTTTTGCGCAGTTCTGCCACATCAAAATCAAACTCCAGACCTAGCATCAGGCCTTTTCCCTTAATCTTTTTTACCTGAGGTATTTGTGAAACGGCCTGGATAAAATAATCGGATTGTTTTTTTACATTTTCCAAAACTGCTTGCTCTTCGATTATTTCTAAAACTGCCAGGGCTGAAGCACAGGCAAGATGGTTGCCGCCAAAAGTGGTTCCGAGCAAGCCAAACGAGGCTGTGAATTTTGGACTGATGAGCAATCCGCCAATAGGAAATCCGTTGCCCATTCCTTTTGCCATAGTAATAATATCCGGCTTGATGCCGTGATGCTGGTGTGCAAAGAATTGTCCGGAACGCCCGTAGCCGCTTTGGATTTCGTCGACAATCAGGATAATGTCATTGGCATTGCAGAGTTTTTCCAATTCCTGAAAAAAATCGGGAGTTCCTTCGTCCAATCCGCCAACACCCTGGATTCCTTCGATGATGATTGCCGAAATTTCATTTTCTGAAACTGCTTTTTTGACCAGTTCAATATCGTTGAGCGGTAGAAAAAGAACCGGATGATTGGCATTAATTGGTGCTACAATAGATGGATTATCGGTTACGGCAACTGCGGCAGAAGTTCGTCCGTGAAAGCTTTTGTGAAAAGCAATCACTTTTGATTTTTTGTTATGAAATGAAGCCAGTTTCAAGGCATTTTCATTGGCTTCTGCACCCGAATTGCATAAAAACACACTGTAATCAGGATAAGCTGACATTTCGCCTAATTTCTTTGCAAAGGCCTCCTGCAAAGGGTTTTGGATGGAATTGGAATAAAACCCGATTTTTTCAATCTGTGACTGGATGGCTTTCACATAGTTGGGATGGGAATGTCCTACTGAAATTACACCATGACCGCCATAGAAGTCAAGATACTCCTGGTTTTTATCGTCCCAAACTTTGGCTCCCAAGGCTTTGACAGGTGTGATGTTATATATTGGATATACATTAAATAAGCTCATTTTCTTTTTTCTTTTTAAAGTTTAAAAACCGCTGGGTTTTAATTTTAATCCGGTCGTTTCTTCCAGGCCAAACATCAGGTTCATGTTCTGTACAGCCTGGCCTGATGCTCCTTTTAGCAGGTTGTCGATAATGGAAGTGACCAAAAGATAATCTCCTTTTTTCTCCAGACTAAGAATGCATTTGTTGGTCTGAACCGCCATTTTCAGGCTGATGTCTTCTGCCGTAACCCATACAAAAGGATGTTCTTTGTAATATGTCTGGTACAAATCAATCAGTTCTTCTTTGCTTTTGCTTGTCTTGGTATAGAGTGTTGCAAAAATGCCTCGGGTAAATTCGCCGCGATTTGGGATGAATAGTATTTCATTTTCAAAATCTTCCTGCAAACTGTTCAAGCTTTGTTTTATCTCTGCCAGATGCTGGTGTTCAAAAGCTTTGTAATGGGAAATATTTGAATTTCTCCAACTGTGGTGCGTGGTTTCTGAAAGCTGTACTCCGGCTCCGGTACTTCCCGTTACGGCATTGACATGAACATCATTTTCCAGTAAATTCTCTGAAGCCAAAGGCAAAAGTGCCAATTGTATGGCGGTTGCAAAGCATCCCGGATTGGCAATGTATTTTGCAGCAGCTATTTTATTTTTATTTAGTTCCGAAAGGCCATAAACAAAAGAGTCAGAATTGAAATCCGCATCATTCTCAAGACGGAAATCATTGCTCAGGTCGATGATTCTGGTATGTAAAGCAAATTTGTTATTTTCCAAAAAGGCTTTTGATTTGCCATGTCCGAGGCATAGAAATACGACATTTACATCAGGATTTATTTTGTCTGTAAATACCAAACCGGTTTCGCCTATCAAATCGGGATGTGCTGCCGTTAAAGGCTTTCCGGCCTGTGAGGTGCTGAAAACAAAATCAATTTCTACTTTGGGATGGTTTACCAGAATTCGAAGCAATTCGCCCGAGGTATAACCGGCACCTCCAATAATTCCTGCTTTAATCATAATCGATGGAATTTACTTGTGAATAAATAGACTGTGCATTGCCAAGAATCTTGATAAAACCTTTGGCATCATCTGCCGTCCAGGCATTGTTTATTTCCCCATATTGGCCAAATTTGCTGTTCATCAGGTCGTGTTCGGATTCGATTCCGTCCAATGAAAAATAATATGGCTTTAGGGTTACGGTCACGATTCCCGTTACATTTTTTTGGGTGTCTTCTAAAAAGGTTTCGATGTTTCTCATTACAGGATCTAAAAACTGCCCTTCATGAAAAAGCATACCGTACCAATTGCCCAACTGTTCTTTCCAGTATTGCTGCCATTTTCCAAGCGTATGTTTCTCCAGCAGATGATGCGCTTTTAGGATGATCAGTGGAGCTGCTGCTTCAAAACCGACTCTTCCTTTGATTCCAATAATCGTATCGCCAACATGAGTGTCTCTCCCGATAGCGTAGGCACTGGCTAATTTTTCCAATTGGGTAATAATAGCCGTTGGTTTGTCAAATACATCGTTAAGACCAATGATTTCTCCCTTTTTGAAATGAAGCGTGATTTTTTCCGGTTCTGTTTTCTGAAGCTGAGACGGATAGGCACTTTCTGGCAATGACAGATTAGAGGTTAATGTTTCTTTACCGCCAACACTGGTTCCCCAAATGCCTTTATTGATTGAATATTGTGCCTTTTCCCAGGAATACTCTACTCCGTTTTTTTGAAGGTAGTCTACTTCTTCCTGACGTGATAATTTCAAATCCCTGATTGGCGTGATGATTTCCAGTTGGGGTGCAATTGTCTGGAAAATCAGGTCAAAACGAATCTGATCGTTTCCGGCACCGGTACTGCCATGGGCAATAGCCGAAGCGCCTATTTTTTTGGCGTATTTTACGGTTTCTATAGCCTGGAAAACTCTTTCCGCACTTACAGACAGGGGATAGGTATTGTTTTTCAGTACATTTCCAAAAACTAAAAACCTGATGGCTTTTTCATAATAATGGTCAATGATGTCCAGATTGATATGCTGTGCACTTCCCAATTCATAAGCTCTTTTTTCGATGGCATCTAATTCTTCATTATCAAAACCTCCTGTGTTTATCAATATGGTATGGACCTCCAGTTGCTTTTCATTTTTCAGATATTTCAGGCAGAATGAGGTATCCAAACCGCCGCTATAAGCTAAAACTACTTTTTTCATATGATTATTTTTTTAGAAATGTCTGCTTGATTTGTTTCAATCTTGTCAGCACTTTTTTATTGAATTTCACCTCTTCCGTTTTTTTGTTTTCCGGGTCATAAAGCATTCCTGTACAGAGGCACATTTTGAATTCTTTTCGTTCCAGAATGTCATAATTGGTGCAGCCTTTGCATCCGGCCCAAAAGGTAGGGTCGGTTGTCAGTTCAGAAAAAGGAACGGGTTTGTATCCTAAGTCGGAATTGATTTTCATTACTGCCAGGCCTGTCGTAATCCCGAAAATTTTTGCTCCCGGATATTTTTCCTGGGAGTATTCAAAGACTTTCTTCTTGATTTTTTTTGCAAGTCCGAGGTGACGAAAATCAGGATGTACGATGAGTCCGGAATTGGCTACAAACTGGCCATGTTCCCAGCTTTCAATGTAACAGAAACCTGCAAATTTTCCATTTTCCAAAGCGATTATGGCATCGTTGTTTTCCATTTTTTTCTGGATGTACTCGGGCGACCTTTTGGCAATTCCAGTGCCTCTTAAAAGTGCCGACGCTTCCATGGTATCGCAAATTTCCTGCGCGAACTTATAGTGCTCTTTCTGAGCAATACAGATGGTTACATTCATTTTTAAATGTAAGATTGGGTTAAAAAAATAAGGTGATATTAATTTTGCGGAAGGAGGAAACAGGACGGACCTATTTCATAGAAATATAGCAGACCTAAGGCCGGAAACTGGCCGAAGCTGAAAAAAATAAAGATGTTGTAGTCAAGTCAGGATAGTAATATCCCTGTAAAATGATTGGAAATTTCAAAATTGAAAAATAAAAAATGAATAAAGGTTTTAGGACTCGTTAAACTTTGGCGGTACAGATTATGACCGCACAACCCGCGAAGTTAGTGCAGGAAGTGTCCGTAGGATAGAAGTTGTATGTAACTTGTAATTATTCATCGGTGCAAATGTACACAAAAAATATAATAATTTCAGGTGTTGACGGTTTTTAACAAAATGTTGTATAAATGTCACAAAAAAATCCGAAGTCTTTTGGACTCCGGATTTTTGTTTTTGGATTGGAAAGGTTTTTTAGTTTTTGATAATCTTTTTGGTAAATTCCTGATTTTCTGTTGTTACGTTGATAATGTAAGTTCCGGATGGAAGTCTTGAAATATCAACTGCGGTTTCCAAACGGCCGTCACTTTCGATGCTTTTCGATTCGATTACCTTACCTGTAATATCATATATTGCATACTGAACATCGCCGGCAGAAGCTTTGTCAACAGTAATTGTAAACTGCCCGTTGTTTGGATTTGGATAGATTTTCACATCCAATTCTGATTTTCCAATCGGGCTTGTAGCGGCCCTACCTGAGCCACAGCTAATAGCAGTTCTGCTAATTGTTCCGTTAGAGTTGTTGACAGAACCATTGGCATTTTTAGCCTTGATATAGTAAGAATAGCTGGTTCCGGCAGTAATCAGATACGTATTCAGGAATGAATTTCCTGTTACGTCTGGAGCATACAGGTTTCCGTTTCTGTAAATATCATAAGAAGTAGCATTGCTGGAAGTTGTCCAGGTAACGTTGATAGCGCTTTGCGTTCCGCTGCAGGTTGCTGTTGCTGATATAGTGAAACTTCCCGGTGTAGCATTACAAACCAAAGTTGAAGCAGAAAGCGTTCCGTTAGAATTTGTTCTTGTTCCGGAGCTGTTTTTAGCAATAACATAGTAGGTGTAAGTTGTACCACCGGTTACAAGTGTGTTGATGTATTGTGTTCCTGTAATATTGCTGGCATATAATGCGCCGTTTCTGTAAATGTCATATCCGGTAGCATTGCTTGAAGCTGTCCAGTTCAAACGGTTTTGTGTAGAGGTCCCACTACATTCCGGTGTAAGTGTCAGCGAAAAAGTTCCAGGAGCGGCTACCGCACTACACGTAAGATTTAAATTGGATTTGAACGCATTAAAATAGGCCAGGGCAAAGCTGTCTCTCCAGGTATTGCTGTTTAATTTTGCCGCATCTGACGTAGTATCAACAAAACCAATTTCATTCAAACAGGCTGTTGCTGAAGAATATCTCAGAACTCCTAAATGGTAGGCTAAAAAGCTGTTGTCTTCTACACAACGTCTGTTGGTCCAGGAACCATGAGTGACCATATCAGCTTGAATTTTTTGTGCAAAAGCAATATCAGGAGCTGTATTGGTGTCATCAGCAGTACAGTAAAAAGTCTCTGTTCCGGTTCCTCCACCTGCATTACAGTGAATACTTAAAAGACGGTCGGCATTCCAGTTATTGGACATTGTAGCTCTCTGGTTGACAGAAATCCATCCGTTTACGTTGGTTGTTCTGGTAAGATGCACAGTCCATGTACAACTGTTATCAATCAGGGCTTTTGTTTTTTGGGCAACAGCAAGAGCTGTTTCTATTTCTGTGGCCGTCCTTCCGTCCGGATTGTCACTTGTGCTGGTTCCATAGCCATGTCCAGGGTCAAGTACAACTATCTGTGCGTTTATTCCTAAAGAGCATAGCAATAAACCAAATATAAAGGCTGTCTTTTTCATCTTAATTCATTTTTAGAGTTGCGATAAAGAGTCTTCCGGTTTTGTCATCAGAGAAAATGACTTTGTCCTTGTGGATGGTCGGAAACATTTCAAAAATCACTTCAGTATTCGTAATCTTTTTGGTTTTGCCTTTTTCGACATCAAAAAGATAGAGTTCTGAATTGCTAACGGTATGCCCGTTTTCGCTTTCGTCTAAAAACCCGATAAGATAGGAGTCATCATCAGACCAGGCGGTGGCGATTCCTGTTCCGATTTTTCTGCCTTTGGTTTTTCCATCAATATCATAAATATAGATATCGGCTCCATTATGTACGGCTACTTTTTTGCCATCGTTAGAAAGCATGGCATTGTAAAATTGGCCTTCATCATTGGTTACAACCCATTGTTTTGAAGTAGCTAAATCTTTGGCTTCAATTTTTAAGTTCGCCAGATTGGTATATACCACAACCTGATTGTCTCCCTTTTTTGAAGCACCTCTGTAAGACGGTAGATAGTTTGGGTCAATATTTTCTACCTTTTTAGAATAATTATCCCGGATATTATAGTTAATAACCTTAGCATTTGAGAAATATTCCTTATCGGATTTTTCTTTAAAGTAAAAAGAATCGCCCGATTTGTCCCAGACATAAGCATAACCGCTGCCTTGTTTGTCAGAAATTGGCTTTACTGTATTGGTTTTCAATTCCAGAAGATAGACACCTTTAAGGTGTTCTCCGGTTAAGAGTACATATTCTCCGGTAGGAGAAAAGAGAGGATTGGTGTAAAAACCGTCTACCTCAATGCGCTCAAAATCCTCGATTTTTTGCGCATACACCGATAAGCTCATAAGGAATGAGCATAACATAGTAGTTTTATTCATAATTGATAAATTTAGGTTGTGATAAATTTAACCTATAAAATCTTATAAATAAATACTAATTATGTTAATTTATTGTAATTTAATTCATTATGTGATGTGAAACCTAGTGTTTACGGTTGTTTTTTAAGAATTATCTTCTGATGCTGTTTCTGGAAATAATATTCTTCAGTTTTACCTTTAAATCTTCTCCCGTATCATAAATCATCTGTTCATTAGACGGGAAAGGAACTGCTTTTTGGTTGAAGTAAGTATAATACGATTCGTCTGCAGCCCTTCTGTCACCACGGTAAGTGGAGTAGATGTTTTCAAAAATAAATTCACTGGTTAGTGGGAAAGTCTGCAATAATTGGCCGGATTTGTAGTCGATGTAATCTACTTTGGCAGTTACCTGTGCGGCTTTGAATTGTGTAAATTCATAGATGTCAACCTTAATCGTTTTAAATTTGTCAACCTTAATCACATTACCCAAACTGTCTTTGACTACATTACCACGTGAATCTGTCAGGTTTTTTACACCGTCCTTAATCTGTTTTTCTTTAATGAATTGTTTTTCTTTTACCTGTTCCGGAGAGATATTGATTTGGCGGAAGTTTACTACAATCTCAAAATCATAATTCACACCTTTTTGCTTGCTGCTGTGATATACCGTCCATTTGTCATTCAATCCGTTAGTACTGAAATCCAACAGGTCATTTTGAAGACGTATCGGGATAACCATGTTGGTTTCGTTTCTCATATAGACATTTACGAAATCAGTTCCTTTCAATTGGGCTTCATCCATAAGCTTACGGACATCTTTAAAACCCGGATTGATTTGGTCAAGATAAAAAAGGTCGTCATAGGCACGGCGGCTTGTCATCTTGTCTTTAGTCAACAATAAGGCTTTGGCATTGTCATAAAGATATTTTGAAAGCGCATTTTTGCTGTTTACAATCTGGTCAGTATAGTCGTCAAACGGAAAGATGGCATTTCTGTTTTCTTTCATCAGGCGCAAAGGCAAAAGCGGCCGTATTTTTTCCTGGCGGTTGTTTAACTGAACATAGGTCGTATAGATGCGTTCCAGATTTCTTGGATTGGCGTCTTTCGCCAGGAATTGGATGTCGCGCAAGTCCCGTTCTTTTGCTTTGGCAAAGGCCTCTTCGAGTAAGTAGATATAGTCCTGTTTTCCTTTTTTGTCTTTGTTGGAGCGGAGACTGTTTACGGCATTGTCAATAGCTCCGTCATAATCACCGCTGGTTAACATATTGGTAGTTTGTTTTACGCCGCAGGACGCTAAAGCAAATACTAAAAACAGGAGAGTAATCTTCTTCATAAATGTTAAAAATTTTAAGCAAATATATATCTTTTTTCAAAGTGTTTTCTGCTTTGGGTACCAAAACAAAAAAGCCCCGGAATACCGGAGCTTTTGTAAAATATAGAGTGTCTGTTATTTTCTGAAAAAAGGAGGTAGCAATTTGCTGGAAACCTCACCAAATCCAATTCTGACATTGTCTTTTTTGCAATAGCCTTTCATAATGACCGTATCGCCATCATTAATGAACTTACGTTCCGTACCGTCGCTCATAGTAAGCGGATTTTTTCCGCCCCAGGTCAATTCCAACATTGAGCCGAAACTGTCAGGTGTAGGACCGGAAATAGTTCCGGAGCCCATCATATCGCCTGAATTGACACGGCAGCCGTTAGAAGTGTGGTGCGCCAATTGCTGGCTCATACTCCAGTACATGTACTTAAAGTTTGATTTTGAAATAACTGTAGGTTCTGCATTTTCCGGCTGTAGGGAAACTTCGAGATTAATGTCAAAAGTTTTCTTGCCTTTTTCCTGTAAGTAAGGCAGCGGCATAGGGTCTTGATTTGGACCTTTTGTACGGAAAGGCTCCAAAGCATCCATAGTTACAATCCAGGGTGAAATAGAAGAGGCGAAGTTTTTTGCAAGGAATGGTCCTAGTGGGACATATTCCCACTTTTGGATATCCCTGGCACTCCAGTCGTTCAAAAGAACCATCCCGAAAATATAATCTTCCGCTTCATGTACCGGGATATTTTCTCCCATAATATTGGCATCGGTCGTAATGAAAGCAGTTTCCAATTCAAAATCAACCAATCTTGACGGTCCAAATACAGGAGTCGTTTCACCATTAGGCAAAGTCTGTCCCATTGGTCTGTGAACAGGAATTCCGGAAGGGACAATGGTTGAGCTTCTTCCGTGATAGCCTACAGGAATGTGAAGCCAGTTAGGAAGCAGGGCATTTTCAGGGTCGCGGAACATTTTTCCAACGTTGGTAGCATGTTCTCTGCTGGAATAGAAATCAGTATAATCACCAATCAATACCGGCAGTTGCATTTCAACATCTTCTATCTTAAAGATAACCGTTTCTCTGTGTTTTTCATTATCTCTTAGTTCGGAATTGGTAGCGTCAAAAATATCGGCAATCCTGTTTCTTACCAATCGCCATGTTTTTTTTCCGTCAGAGATAAAATCGTTTAGAGTGTCCTGCATGAACATATCGTCAGTCAGGTCAATTCCTTCAAAATAGTTCAATTGCTGTAGGGCACCAAGGTCAATGGCATAGTCACCAATCCTTGTTCCGATTGTGACTACATCATCTTTAGTAAGGAAAACTCCAAAAGGTATATTCTGTATAGGAAAATCGCTGTCTTGTGGTACTTCCAGCCATGATTTCCTATTTGGGTCGTTTGCTGTTATAGGCATTATTATTGTTAGTTTATTTGTTTATAAATCAAGTATCAAATATATCGTTATATGGCATTTTAACAAACGCTTTTTGTATTTTTGTCCTCAAATTAACAAAAAATTATCAAATGCTACGCGACGAACAAATTTTTGACTTAATATTAGAAGAACAAGACAGACAAATCCACGGATTGGAACTGATTGCTTCCGAGAACTTTGTAAGTGACCAAGTGCTTGAAGCGGCAGGTTCAATACTAACTAATAAATATGCTGAAGGCTATCCCGGTAAAAGATACTATGGTGGCTGTGAAGTAGTAGACGTGATCGAACAGATTGCGATTGACAGGGCAAAAGCTTTGTTTGGTGCTGAATATGCCAACGTACAGCCGCATTCCGGGTCACAGGCTAATGCATCGGTTTACCATGCCTGCTTAAAGCCTGGAGATAAGATTCTGGGTTTTGACCTTTCCCATGGTGGCCACCTGACGCACGGTTCTCCGGTAAACTTTTCAGGTAAATTATACCACCCTGTATTTTATGGCGTTGACCAAGAAACAGGATTGCTGAACTATGATAAAATTCAGGAAGTTGCTACTAAAGAACAACCAAAATTGATTATCGCAGGTGCTTCGGCCTATTCCCGTGATATGGATTTTGCCCGTTTTAGAGAAATTGCCGATAGCGTTGGTGCTATTTTGATGGCCGATATTTCGCATCCGGCCGGATTGATTGCCAAAGGATTGATGAACGACCCGATTCCGCATTGCCATATTGTAACCACAACTACCCACAAAACATTAAGAGGACCACGTGGTGGTATGATTCTGATGGGGAAAGATTTTGAAAACCCATTCGGTATCAAAACACCAAAAGGTGAAATCAGAATGATGTCGTCTTTATTGGATGCTGCCGTTTTTCCTGGAAACCAAGGAGGTCCGTTAGAGCACATCATTGCAGCTAAAGCTGTCGCTTTTGGAGAAGCTTTGTCTGATGAGTTTTTTACTTATGCAAGACAGTTGCAGAAAAATGCCAAAGCAATGGCAGCCGCTTTTGTAAAAAGAGGTTATAATATCATTTCCGGAGGTACAGACAACCACATGATGCTGATTGACCTTAGAAATAAAAATATTTCAGGTAAAGAAGCCGAAAATGCATTGGTAAAAGCTGAAATCACTGTAAACAAAAACATGGTTCCGTTTGATGATAAATCTCCGTTTGTTACTTCCGGTATTCGCGTAGGAACTGCTGCAATCACAACCAGAGGATTGGTAGAGGCAGATATGGAAACCATTGTTGATTTAATGGACAGAGTGATTCAGGACCATACCAATGAAGAACTTTTAGAGCAGATTGCTGATGAAGTAAACGAAATGATGAGCGAAAGACCCATTTTTGTTTATTAATCACAAGTCAAAAAATAGGACTAAGCCCATACATTTTGTATGGGCTTTTTTATTGGATAAAAATTTTTTTGAAAAAAAATAGGCTAATAATATTTTCGTACGAAAAATTTCCTACCTTTGGTTTAATCAAAATAAATAATTGTTTATTTAATAACTATCATCATCAATCAAATGGTAAAACTAATCACAATCTCTGCCATCTTTTTTTTGCAGGTTGCAGTAGCGCAGACTAAAACTGAAAAGTTGGATAGTCTGTTCCAATCTGCTGTAAACGATGGCTCATTTAACGGCAATGTCCTGATTGCAGAAAAGGGCAAGGTCATTTATCAGAAATCGTTCGGTTATTCCGACATCAAGGCAAAGGAAAAACTGACCGGCAAGTCGGTTTTTGAACTGGCTTCCGTTTCCAAGCAATTTACCGCAATGGGAATTGTTCTGTTGCAAAAGCAAGGGAAACTTTCGTATGACGACCCCATCAGCAAATTTTTACCGGAATTGTCAATGTACAATGACATTACGATTAAAAACCTTCTGGTGCATACCGGAGGACTTCCGGATTATATGGAGCTTATGAGTCAGGAAGAAAATCACGATGGTTTTGCTACCAACCAAACCATTATTGACCTGTTCGTTAAAAAGAAGCCTCCGGTTGTATTTAAACCGGGCGAAAAACATGAATACAGCAATACGGGTTATGCCTTATTGGCCAGTATCATAGAAAAGGCATCCGGGAAAAGTTATGGCGATTATTTGGCGGAAAACATTTTCAAACCATTAAAAATGAACGATACAAGAGTTTACAGAAGATGGTTTAAGCCTGAAAAAGTCAAAGATGTCACCAAAGGATATATTTATTCGGACAGTCTTAAAAGACTAGTCACACCAGATGAAATCAGCAAAGATTATTTTACAATTTATCTTGACGGAATCGTTGGCGATGGTATGGTTAATTCGACTACAACCGACCTGCTGTTATGGGACCAGGCATTATATACGGATAAGTTGGTCAATAAGCAGGACAAAGAATTGATTTTTAGTTCGTATCCTACCCAAAGCGGCAAAGCAACCAATTATGGTTTTGGATGGAAAGTTTCGACAAGCAGCCTGTATGGGAAAATAGCATCCCATAGTGGCGGTTGGTCAGGCTATGTAACTTATATTGCCCGCTATCTGGACCGCAATTGCACTATAATTATACTTCAAAATGCAATGAACCAAAACACGAAAATTCCTCAAGCTGAAATCAGGAACATCCTCTTTGAGCCAATTTATAAGGCAGATAAGAAAAAAATGGAAGAAATAGTAGGAATTTATAAAACGGAGAAAGGAAATGAAAGGGAATTGCTTTTTGAAAAAGGAAAGCTTTACACAAAGCTCAATGCAGAACAAAAGCTGGAACTGATTCCAATTTCAGAAAATAAATTTTTGGCTGACGGTTACCAACCCGAAGTTTTCTATGAATTTGTAGCAGAGAATAATAAAATTTCAAAATATATTGTTACACAACCAGAGCTCTCAGTCCGTTCTGAGGCCGTAAAAATTAAATAGACAGGATATGCAGGCAGAACCCACAAAATCAGAATTAGAAATTTTACAAGTCTTATGGCAGTTTGGTCCTTCGACTGTACGATTTGTAAACGACCAGCTTAACGAGCAAAAAAGAGCCGTTCAGTATACATCAACCTTAAAATTGATGCAGATTATGACTGAAAAAGGAATGCTTGTTAGCGATAAGACTCAAATGAAGCACGTCTACAGTCCGGCAATAGAAGAAAAGAAAACAAAAGGATTTCTTTTGGAAAAATTTGTCGATGCGCTTTATAATGGTTCCAGCAGTAGTCTGGTAATGCAGCTGCTCGGCAATAAAAAAACAACCCAGGAAGAAATCGAAGAGATTCGAAGCCTTTTGGATAAGTTAGACAAGAAAAAATAACAACTTAAAAATTCAGACTATGATTATGCCCAATGAAAACATATTGAAGGCAATCTCCTGGACACTGATACATTCAGTGTGGCAAGGATTGGTTCTGGCCATTTTAGCCGGATTGGTTATAGTGTTTACAAGAAAATCCAAAGCAGCGATTCGTTATAATGTGCTGTCAGGATTGTTCGTGATGTTTTTAATAGCAGTTGGTTTTACATTTAATTACGAATACCATCAGGAAATTGCCATAGAACCGGATGCAATAATGATTGCCGTAACAAATCCGGAATTGCAAAATACATTTACGGGCCCGTCAGCAATTGCTCCCGATTATTTCGAAGAAAGCATAAGCTATCTTAACCAATATGCAACAACAATTGTAGTAGTCTGGTTCCTGATTTTTGCCATAAAATGCTTCGGAATTTTCAGAAATCTGACCCATGTTTACAGAATACGAAACTATAAAGTTCATAATGCACCTGAATTTTGGAGCAGCAAAGTGGCAGACCTGAGCAAGAAATTAGGCATCAGCAAACCGATTGTGCTTTTAGAATCGCAGTTGGTGAAAGTACCTTCGGTTACAGGTTTTTTTAAGCCTATCATATTGGTTCCTGTAGGATTGCTTTCCCATCTTCCGCAAGACCAGATAGAAGCGATATTATTGCATGAACTGGCGCATATCAGACGTAAAGATTATTTTATTAATCTGTTACAAAGCTTTGCCGAAATCTTATTTTTCTTTAATCCGGGTGTTCTTTGGATATCTTCATTAATCAAAGATGAAAGAGAAAACTGCTGCGATGATATTGCCGTTACAATCACGCAAAGCAAATCGAAGTTCATTCATGCTTTGGTTTCTTTTCAGGAATACAATATGAAGCAGAACGAATTGGCATTGGGTTTTGGAAAAAACAAGAACCAGCTTTTGGCCAGAGCAAAACGCATCATCCAGGATAATAATAAGTCGCTGAATACTGTTGAAAAGACTTTTCTGTCAGTGTGTATTATTATCATGCTAACCTTTTCTTTGGCTTGTTCCAATACGAAGGCAACGACAGCTAAAACAGCCGAAAAGGAAAATAAGGTTGAAATTGCATATCTGAAAGGCCTTACAAGAGCTAAGCTGTCTGAGGGAGAGGAAATCCGACAGGCAGAAATTGCAGCACAAGAGGCACATAAAGCAGCCGAAATAGCAAAAGTTGAGGCGGAAGCGGCAAAGGTAAAGGCTGAAACAGCAAAAGCTGAAGCCCAAAAAGCCCAACAACAAGGTACACTATCTGATGATGAAGCCAAACAATATGAGGCTGAAGCTTTACAGGCACAAGTTGAATTTGAAAAGGCTAAAAAGGAACATGAAATTGCAATGAAAGAATATGGAATTGCCATGGAGGAGCATGATAAGGCAATGAAAGAACATGGAATTGCCATGGAGGAACATGATAAGGCCATGAAGAAGCATGGAATAGCTATGAAGGAGCATGAAAAAGTCCGAAAAGAAGATAAAAAAGTCTGGAAGGAACACGAAAAAGCTATGAAAAAGCACAAAAAGGCTATGGAAGAGCATGAAAAAGCAATGATTCAGGCAGAAAAAGACAGAAAATCTGTTGGTACTACCTATCAGATTGTTAGGCCAATGACGTTTGAAGAAGCACAAAAATCAGGAATTTGTGTTATTACCGATAAGATAAAAGCCGATAATGCTCTTGTTAAAAAATTAAAAGAGAATGACGAGCTTCTTGTAATTAAAATGAAAGAAAAAGATAAGCTTCTGGTTGAAAAAATGGTACAGGCTGATGCACTGAAAGAAAAAAGAGATTTGTGGCTGATAGACCAGAAAGCTAAGTTTAAGCTGAAAAAAGCAGAAATGATTGAAATCAAAAAGATAAAACAACTGGACTTGCAAAAAATAAAGTTTAGTAAAGACAGTCTTTTAAAGGTTTATAAAGAAAACTGGGGACAAAAAACAGGAAGTACCGATGTTCCCAATAGTATAAATGGCCAGATTATTCCGGTTGTAATCAAAGAAAAAGCCATTGCCAATTTGAATAACCCGTCTTACAAGCTTAACAGCGATAATATTATTTTCTATGGTGAAGCAGTTATCGGGAATACATATACTAAGCCAACAAAATACCTGAAACCGAATAGCAGTGCCGTATACTACAATTTTGATTCCGCAAATCAGAATCTTAAAGATGCAGTAAAGCCTGTAAAATCCTAAAAAAAACTGCCTCATCAGCAGAGTTTCAATCATCATCAAATCAAAAAATCAAAAATTAAATTTGTATTGAGTTTAGTAGGCAGAAGGAATCCGTTCATTATCGGGTTCCTTTTGATGTTTTTATAAGTTTCTAAGCCACTTAGAGCCTTAGTATCTTAGCACCTTCAAAAACAAATCCCTAAATTTGCAACCTAAATTATTCGCTATGTCAATGCTACGTTTAAAATTGCCAACAGACCCAAGATGGGTGAACATTGTTGAAACCAATATTGAAGAGATACTGACAGACCATGCCTGGTGCGAACAAAAGGCAGCGTCTAATGCTATTACAATTATTACAATCAATTCAGAATATCCGGATTTGGTAACGGATATGCTGGCCCTGGCTAAAGAAGAAATTGAGCATTTTGAAATGGTTCATGAAATCATCAAGAAGCGTGGATTAAAGCTGGGACGCGAACGTAAAGATGAATATGTTGGAGAGCTGGCGCAATATATGAAACGCAGTAATACCGGAAGCCGTGTGTCCGGATTTGTAGAAAGAATGCTTTTTTCGGCCATGATTGAAGCCCGAAGCTGTGAGCGTTTTAAAGTGCTTTCGGAAAATATCAATGACGAGGAACTTTCAAAATTTTACCGCGACCTGATGGAAAGCGAAGCCGGACATTATACTACATTTATTTCCTATGCCCGAAAGTATGGACAGGGAATTGATGTAGAAAAACGTTGGAAGGAATGGCTTGAATTTGAAGCGACCGTCATCGCAAAATATGGCAAGAAAGAAACCATACACGGATAATTACTCTTTGATAATCAATTCGTGTTTTTGCAATAAACCCTTAAGGCCGGCTAATGAAAAGCTGGCTTTTTTGATTTTGTTCTTTTCCGGGTCAATAGAAAAATTATAGCTTGTCGTGAAATCAGCCTTGATAGCTGTTGTGTTGGAAAAAACAGTCTTATGCAGGTTGCAATGGTCAAACAAAACGTTGGTTAAATCAGTATTCATAAAATCAAGCGCTATCATACTGCAATTGCTAAACGTTGTGCCTTTCATGGTCAGGTCATAGAATTTGCAGAAATCCAGGATACAGTCTTTGAAATGGATTTCAAAAATCAACCTGTCGCACATCGAAAAATTGACATCCAATACCTGACAATCGATAAAATTCACTCCCCTGAAAGCGACATGATTGATTCGGGCACCACTAAAATCACAGTTGGTAAAAGTACAATCCGTAAAAGTGACCCCGATAAAATTACAGCGTGTAAAATCGCAGTTAGAAAAATGGCAAACTTCAAATTCTTTCAGGTTGAAAGCATCTTCTGTATAAACTTCATTAGCGTAATTCTGGTCGTGAATATAATCGGTCATAAATCTTTGGATGAACTGCAAAGCTATTTCAATTTCAAATGCAACCAAAAATTATCATCAATACTTGTCAACAATCCGATAGGAGCAGGCTTTCATTTTAACTAAAAATTAATACCGTGCCCAAACCATCACATTTGATTAAATAGTAATTTTATCATCTATGGAAACTAATAAAAGAAAAGGCTTCTTATTCAAAAAATACGAAGCTCCAGATTTGTCTCCTTTTGATAAACTCTTCGAAATTTTCAAAGAACTAATAACGCACACTTCAGGCGATTTTGACGAAGCGATAGATTGGCTTCGTGAACTGGACAAGGAATATAAACTGACAGATTCAAGCTATACTATTGATGACTTTATCGAAGACCTTAAGAAAAAAGGATACATACGGGAAGAAATAAAAGATGACGGTTCTGGCGGCCTGGCCATTACGTCAAAAACAGAACGAGCCATACGCCAGCAGGCACTTGAACAGATTTTTGGAAATCTGAAACGAAGCGGTTCAGGAAACCACAAAACAAAATATTCAGGAAGCGGAGACGAGCATACCGGAGAATTCAGGGAATTTCATTTTGGAGACAGCCTCGAACGAATTTCTTTGACGGAAAGCCTGAAAAATGCCCAGGTCAATAATGGTATCGAAAGTTTTAAACTGACGGAAGATGATTTGGTGGTGGAAGATGCCCAATTCAAGGCACAGATGAGTACCGTGTTGATGATTGATATCAGCCACAGTATGATTTTGTATGGAGAAGACCGTATCACGCCGGCCAAAAAAGTTGCGATGGCTCTGGCAGAACTGATTACTACCCGATATCCGAAAGACACGCTCGATATATTGGTGTTTGGAAATGATGCCTGGCCAATTGCTATAAAAGATTTGCCTTATCTTAAAGTAGGCCCATACCATACCAATACAGTGGCAGGATTAGAGCTGGCAATGGATTTGTTGCGCAGAAAACGAAATACCAACAAGCAGATTTTTATGATAACCGATGGTAAGCCAAGCTGCATACGCGAACGGGACGGTTCGTATTATATGAACAGTTATGGTCTGGATGATTATATTGTTGATAAATGTTATGCCATGGCACAGCAGGCCAGAAAACTGCATATTCCAATCACGACTTTTATGATTGCCAATGACCCGTATTTGCAGCAATTTGTCAATTATTTTACAGAAGCCAATCAAGGAAAGGCGTTCTATACGGGATTGAAAGGTTTGGGCGAAATGATTTTTGAAGATTACGAAACCAACAGGAAAAAGAGAATAAAATAACAGACGAAGTAAAAGAATCCCTAATAAAAAGAGTAAGAATAAAAATGAAAGCAGCAACTATAAAAACCCTGGGAGAACTAAAAAAATCAGGATACCAAACCCAAAGCATAAAAGACGAATTGCGTAACAACCTTCGGGAAAAAATCAGCAAAGGAGAAACCGTTTTTCAAGGTGTACATGGTTATGAAGATTCCGTTATACCGGAATTGGAAAGAGCCATACTTTCGCGCCATAATATTAATCTGTTAGGACTTCGCGGCCAGGCCAAAACCCGTCTGGCACGACTGATGGTCAATTTATTGGATGAATGGATGCCAATTGTAGCCGGTTCCGAAATCAATGACGACCCGTTACAGCCTATTTCAAGATATGCCAAAGACCTTATTGCAGAGCAGGGAGATAACACACCCATAGAATGGATACACAGGAGCGAACGCTTTTTTGAAAAGCTGGCCACACCAGATGTAACCGTAGCCGACCTTATAGGAGATGTAGACCCGATTAAAGCGGCTAACCTGAAACTATCGTATGCGGATGACCGGGTTATCCATTTTGGGATGATACCGAGAGCCAACCGCTGTATTTTTGTTATCAATGAATTGCCGGATTTACAGGCAAGAATTCAGGTAGCACTTTTCAACATATTGCAGGAAGGAGACATACAGATACGCGGATTTAAAGTACGTTTGGCTTTGGATATGCAATTTATATTTACTGCTAACCCTGAAGATTATACCAACAGAGGAAGCATAGTTACACCGCTAAAAGACAGGATTGGTTCGCAGATATTGACGCATTATCCGGAAAGTATCGAAATTGCAAGAACAATTACAGAACAGGAATCCAATCTTGACAGCCGCCAAAGCAATTTGGTGCATGTGCCTTCACTGGCAAAAGATTTGCTGGAACAGATTAGCTTTGAAGCCCGAGAAAGCGAGTATGTTGATGCCAAGAGTGGCGTAAGTGCCCGATTGAGCATTACGGCTTTTGAAAACTTATTGAGTACAGCAGAACGCAGGGCTTTAAAAACAGGCGCTGAAAAAACCACACTGAGGCTTTCTGATTTTATGGGAATTATTCCTGCCATTACAGGAAAAGTAGAATTGGTTTATGAAGGCGAACAGGAAGGAGCAGGAGCAGTAGCCCAACATTTGATTGGCGATGCCATCAAGACTTTCTTTTCGCTGTATTTTCCCAAAATAGAAAAGCTCGAAAAACAGGAAGAAAAAAGCCCTTATAAAGATACAATTGATTGGTTTTTCAATGAAAGCGGCTTTGAACTTTTGGATGATGCGACTGATGCCGAATATAAGCAACAGCTCGATTCTATTATTCCGCTTAGGGCATTGATAGCCAAATATCAGCCAGATGTAGCACCCGAAGACATTTACTTTATGAAAGAATTTGTGCTTTGGGGATTGGTGGAGTACAACAAACTGAGCAAAGACAGAATTGTCAAAGGCTACCAGTTTAACGACCTTTACGGAAGCTATATCCGGAAATTATAAAAAATGCCTCTCATTTGAGAGGCATTTTTTTGCATACAGCTTAGGGGAAAAAGAGCTGTCACTGTTAATCTAGCAACCCCGGAACCAGAAAAGTCTTGTGCCTGTTTTTATTAAACAGACGGAGATAGAAATAACCTGTTCCGGCAATTCCCATCATCAATCCTGGCGTATATTGCCCGGTGTTAAGCCCGGTCGGCCATGGAATCCGGTTTTTCTGGTATTTTTGGATACCGGCAGTTCCCACAGCTTCTGCTAATTGATGGTATTCAACGCCGCCGCAATCCAGCAATATTTCCGCATTGCCTGCAATTCCGTGACATAAAGAGTAATTTGTGGTATTTAGATTATCCGTAAGCGCATGATAAATGCTTGAAGCAGTCGTTTTTAAGGCAACATTCATTTCCTGTACAAAAACAGCATCGGCTTTTGCCTGATTGGCTTTTAGTCTTGACAAAGCAATACCCGGAGCTCCGTGGCACCAGGCTAATCCACATACTTTTGCAGCCGTAGTAGAAACTCCGTCCCTGAAATCAGGCCAGTTTTGCTGTGAGATATCAAAAGATTGTCTTTCATAATTAAAACCGCCTTCGGCTCCTTTTAAAAAAAAATCTTCTCCGGTAATTTCATGCAATTGCAGTAAGGCCAGGGCAACCCCGGATGAACCATGAGAAAATCCTGTTAGGTTTTTAGGAGAAGGAACCGTAGCCCACGACCATACAGTTTCATTTTTCACCGCCCTGTCGCATAACAGATGGCCAAGTGTAATGGCTTTATCTAAAAGTTCCTGTTTTTGAAAAACTTTATAAGCGTCAATTAGCACGGGAATCGTTCCGGCTGCGCCACTTATAACATCGACTTCATGTGATTGTAATGATGAGGGAACGACACTGTCAAGAAGGTTGATTCCGTATGCTATCCAATCTTCCCTGTCCAATTCTTTTCCAATATGAATTAGGGCAGAGGCAATGCCGGGCTTTCCGGCATAAAAACCAAGTTCTGGTACAGTATTGATAGTGTTTTGTATTTGTATAATACTTCCTTCTATCGTTTTGAGCAGGATTGGGTCTTTTCTTTCAGCATATAATGCCGTTAGAAAAAGTGCAATTCCTGAAGTTCCGGAATACAAATCGGCTCCAAAAGTTCTCATAATAGGCTGGTAGACACCATCCACAAATTCAACGGAATACCCTTGCCAATTACAGGAATTTCCATGCCAGATGCTGTTTTTCATCAATTGACAGCCAATTTCCCATGCCGTTTCCAGAAAGATGTTTTTAGATATAGTTTCCATGATTGTTTTTTAATTGAATGCTTTTTTTGTTCCTTTATTTAAAAAGGTAGTCTCGGGATGGATTCCTTTTTGCTGAAAAGCTGTCGCGATTTCCTGAAGCAATGTGCCTGCATCGGGGTTTTTAGGTACCGAGTTTGCAAGTACAGAGGCAAGAATAGCCATGCGGTTCATCCCGAAACTTTCCTGTGAAGATGGATTTTCCGCCATGCCCATACCTTTTTGGTAGCGGTAGCTAAAAAGAGGTACATCTTCTTCCAGAAATTCTTTTATATTTTCATACACTTCCGGAAGCAATTGGCCAAGTAAGTGTTGTAGTGTGTCTTCAATATACAAGACAGCGGCATCGCGCCTGAAATAAAGCTGTGGATGGTTAAGGCATTTGAAAAGGAATGGAATATTGTAGCGGTTGAGCTTTTTGGTAATACTGTCAATCAGCACAGGTGCGCCTTCACTTATAATGTTCCAATACACCCGAACCAGATTTTTTGAAAAATCGAGATTTTGATTTCCAAAAACATAATAAAAGGTAGGTTGCCGGTGTTGGTCTTCTTTCGGGAAAAATACGGCCACGTTTTGCCCGCCTGTTTCTTTTAATGCATTTAATGGAACAATATGGCTTTCTGCCTGCCTTACAACTTCTACATAACCGCCAGGATAATTGGTTTTGACCTGCCAGCCCTGTTCAATCCGGTCTTTGCTATGGTTGTTTTGGGAAAGCAATCTCATAAAATTAACATCATTCTCAATGGAGTAATTTGGCTTATGAAGCAAATCAGATTGGTAGGATTCTTTAAGGGCATAACATTCAGAATACAGAATTCCGGTAAGTGATTCCTGTAAAGTATCCGGAGTGACAGCATATTGTTTGCCCCTGAATATAATATGCGAAGATGTAATCTCCAATTGATTGATGAGCTGGGTTAGTTCTTTTATGATGGCGGAATCTTTAAACATATTGGTAGAGTTTAATGTCGAATAATTCTTCTAAAGCAGCCAGAGGATTTTCCATGATGTTGAAGGCAAGCTGGATGCAACGCATATTATTGGCTTCAATTTTAGTATTGAAAGTGATTCCTTCAATACTGGTCTGTAGGATTCTGGCAGCAGTAAATTGCATCAACCGTGTAAAAAAAGCCGGGTGGTCTGACTCCGGAATTGTCTTTTCTTCTATATATTGGTAGATAAAGGCCTGTGCCGATGGCTGCATATTTTTAAGGTCATAAAATTTCATATGTTCCGGCAGTTTGTTGCTGAAAGGGTTATTGTTGTCAAATCCCAGCAGCCAAGTTGCTACATAAGACTGCAGGAGTCCGGCTACATCCCACATCGGGTCACCAATATCGGCCAACTCCCAATCAATGAGTCTCTGGCTGATTCCGTTTTCGTTTTCAATAGCCAGAAAATTAATCCATTTGATATCGCCATGAATCAGATGGGTATACTGCCACGTAGCACCCAATTGTGACAAAGCATTTAGCAATAGCGGATTATCCTTAATCAGTTGAATGGCAGAGGCACTGGCTTCGTTATTTGTAAAAAAAGCATCGGCAGTATGACGGTCAAGCTGCAACACCCATGGCAGTAATTTTGGAAATAGGGAGGTATCTGTTTCAGCTTTAGGTCGGATATGGCATAAAGCCAATATAGAGGCTTGCTCTCGGGCAAGATGTAAGTCAAAATTTTTAGTGAGCATATAATATTCAGTCAGGTTTTTTGCGTTGTGCAACAGTTCAAAAACCATCACATTATTTTCATCATCATGTTCTAACAGATGTGAAGTAACAGGAGCAACAGCAGAAAATGTCTGGCTGTTTTTGAATAAATCATAAGCGTTTATTTCCCGTAAAAAAAGGCTTTTGGACACGGCATCGTTTCCTGTCTGTTTTACAAAAAGGGAATTATGTGGTTCTACAATTACCTTTAGTATCGTGTTTCGGGTTTTTACCGGATGTACCATAAAATGCCCTCTTACTACGGCTTCCTCATCAATAAGCTGCCTTTTGTGCAGGTAGTGGTACACGTTTTCTGGAATTAGCTGCATAGGAGTTTTTTTAGGATTTATAAGAATAAGCCGTAAGATTTATTCTCACGGCTTATGAAGAAATACAGTATTCTTAACAGATAAATGGTATTCCGGTACAGGAAATTGTAGGGATACAAGATATTGTTGGAATACAACCAACGGTTGGAATACATTGATCTACCGGTAATGTTGGCGCTACGGCTGCTTTTAATCCCTCATTACCGCCCTGGTTGGTTAAATGACATGCCACCGGATTTGTGAAACAAACGCTCATATGTGTTGGAGGACACATGATTGGCATAGTAGGTAAAGGACGGCATATAACCGGACTAGTTGCAAAACAGGATTGCGGTAATGTAGGCAAACACTGTGGAGTAACGATAGTTGGAATATTCTCAGTGGCTGGTGCGCCAACAAGTCCTTCCTGAGCTCTGCAGATTGGAGATATTCCGGTAACACATGAAGTTACAGTTGGGATACACTTTACAGTTGGAATTGGAAGGCATTGTGTGACAGGAATCGTTGGGAATCCCGCTCCCTGGTTTGCTTCCTGAGCTCTACAGATTGGAGATATTCCAGTAACACATGAAGTTACAGTTGGAATACACTGTACTGTTGGAATTGGAAAACACTGTGTCACCGGAATTGTAGGAAAACCAGCTCCTTGATTTGCTTCCTGCTGTGCAGCACATATTGGAGATACTCCCGTAACACATGAAGTTACAGTTGGGATACACTTTACTGTAGGAATAGGTAAGCACTGCGTTACCGGAATCGTTGGGAATTCAGCTCCAAGTTTCGCTTTTTGCTGAGCAGCACAAATAGGAGATACCCCGGTAATACATGAAGTTACTGTTGGAATACACTGAACTGTAGGGATAGGGAAACATTGGGTTACCGGAATCGTTGGAAAACCAGCTCCAAGATTAGCTTCCTGCTGGGCAGCACATATTGGTGATACTCCGGTAATGCATGAAGTTACTGTTGGAATACACTGAACCGTAGGAATTGGTAAACACTGCGTTACCGGAATTGTTGGAAAACCAGCCTGGCTATTCAGGTAGTTGTTGTAGATGTCGCCTTGCAATAAAGAAGAACCTTTATCATCACAACCGCATGAAGCGTTGAAATCATTTCCGGAATGCAATGCCAGGATGCTTGCAAATTGGCTGTCGTCTATATCATTTTCAATACCATTAAGCGCCAATGGCACAATAAAATGGTGGCTGTAGTCAAAACATTTCCATCCTAGGAATGGAACTTCAACACAAGGCTGTAGCCCTAAGTCAAAACTAAAAACACCACCAGCTTCGTTAAAGTTAGTGATGCTTAAAGAGATTTTAAATCTTGAGAAAGGCTGCCAGGTGTAGTTTACATTGGAATTAAAGTTGAAACTTTTGCTTACATTACCAAAAGGTGTCTTTAAACTAATGGTAATGCTTACCAATCCGTTGACAGCACTAGCGCTTATACATGCGCTACAACCTAAAAAGGAGGGCGTACACCACTCCATAGCAGTAAGATGGTCATATCCGGTATAAACGGCACCTTCTTCTACTTTTTCTACGTTTGCTATTTTTGCCATGTTATTTATGTATCAGTTTGCCTACTCTTTTATAGGGTTTTTCGGCTTGCTTCCCTGTTTTTAATAAATGGCTTATTCAAAATAAATTCCTAATTCAGTTTAGATATAGGCATGTAAACACATGCAGGTTATTTAGGAAGGGGGATTTTCAAATAAGCCCAGAAACAATCGACGCTAGCTTTCTTTTGTATTCTGAACTAAAATTACTGGGCATTCCAAGGCTGTAGTAAACAAATGATATGAGTAGGGAAATTATTGACATGAACCATAAAAAAACAGCGCATGAAGATAATAAGGAATAAAAAAAGCCCTTCCGGATGAGGGAAGAGCTATGACAATAAAAGCAGAAAATACCTTATCGCAGGATGTTCAGTTTTTTGATAAAATCTTTATGTTTTTCGCTTAGGGTTACTTTATGATTTCCTTTTAAGATGACCAGATTATCATGCAAAACTATTTCTTCTATTTTATTAGCATTCACGATATAATTTCTATGGGTTTTGACAAACTTGTTCTTTTCCAAAAGTTCACTGATTTTGGTCAGGGAAATCATGATTACGAATTTTTCATGTTCCGTAATGATATTGCAGTAGCGTTCTTCGACTTCGATGTAAACGATATCATCAATCAACACCTTTTTTAAAGCGTTTTTTTTCTTGATGAATAGGGAGTCGGTGCTGAGAACGGTGTCCTGGTCGTCGCTTAGAAAGACATTGGACTGCTCATAAAATTTTTCAACGGCCATTTCCACAGCATACAGTATTTCCAATTCGTTAAATGGTTTTAGCAGAAAGCTGAAAGGTTTTGTGAGTTTGGCCCTTTCGAAAATCTGGCGGTCGTTGGAGCTTGTAAGAAACACAAACGGACGGGCAATATCAGGAGTAATATTAATAGTTTCTGCAAACGTAATGCCTTCCGGTGAACCGTTCAGGAAAACGTCAATAATTACAATATCGACCGTATTTTTATAAAATAAAGCCAAGGCATCACTGAAGGTTGTAGCCACGCCCGCAATAGCATAATTGTTTTGCGTGAGTACTTTGACAAGTGCCTCACTTTCTGCCGGAGTGTCTTCAATAATTAAAACGTTTACCTTACTCATTTTTCTTTGCTTTTAACAGTTGAATACTAATCTTTGTACCTTTATTTTCTTCACTTTCAATAAGTAACTTCCCATCATTTTTCTGTGCCATTGACAAGCATAATTGCATGCCTAATCCGGTTCCGTTTTTTTCAGGATTTTCTTTTTTAGACACCAATGCTGATTCTTCCAGAAGCTGCCGGATTGTTTCCTGACTCATTCCCTGTCCGGAATCTTCAACGGTCAAGGTACAAAAATCTTCGGAAGCACTGCCATGAATTGTTATCCGGCCATTTTCTCCGGAGAATTTGATGGCATTATCCATCAGGTTTCGCAGTATTATTTTTAAGGAACTTAAATCGGCACAGGCGAATAATGCTTTGGGAACCAAATTTTCAAAATGGATATTTTTTTCCTGCATCAGCGGCTTGTAATTGAATTCCATTTGCTGTATGACAGAAAAGAGGTGTACTGATTCTTTGTGGAAATAAAGCTGTTTTGTTTGGAGCAGTGCCCAATGCAATAGATTGTCAAGCAGATTATAGGAACTGTGGGCAATAGCACTGTTACTTTGAAGCTGTTTGTCTAATGCTTCAAAATTTTTACTTTCCAGGCTTTCTGCTAACTTAGAATTACTTGTTTTTAATGCATTGACAGAAGAGCGCAGGTCATGGCTGACGATTGAAAAAAGCTGGTCTTTTGCAGCATTCAGTTCATCCAGCTTGTTTTTTTGTGAAAGGATGATACGGTTGCTTTTTATTTTCTGCCTGTAGAAATAAATACCTGTTCCAAACAAAACCAGCAATAGCACAGAAGAATAGAAAAAACCGTTTCTTTCTGCTATTTTCAGCTTGTTTTCAGCCTCCAGGATGCCAATTTCCTTTTCTTTTTGCCTGACGGTAAATTTCTTTTCCAGTTCAGCAATTGCCCACACTTTATTCTGGTCATTTAAAGAATCTCTCCAGCTTTCGTATTCTTTTCTGTAGGTTAGGGCAAGAGGAAAATTTTTATTGTTTTCTGCAACAACCGCCATATTCAGTACGGCATTCTGCTTTAATTCTACATTTTTAATCTTTTTAGATAGGGAATAGGCCTTTTCAAAATAGGGAATAGCCAGATTGTCTTTGTATTGCTCGTAGTAAAGATTTGCAATATTCATATACGAACCTATCAGAGAGAGGGTATCTTTTTCTGCCTGCATGACTTCCGAGCCTTTAGAAAGATAGGCATCAGCCTGCTCATATTTTTTTAGATGCAGATAGCATAGCCCGAGATTGTGATAGACCACACCTCTTTTAAAATCATAATTACCGGTTTCCGGAAGATTTTCGATTTCTTTAAAATAACGGATAGCCTGTTCGTAATTATTTTCTTCGAGGGCAATTTCGCCCAGATAGAGCCTGACTTTATAATAAAAACGGAATCTTTTAGAAATCTGTAGAAATTCCTTTCTGGCTTCCTGAAGCAATCTTTTGTTCTTGAAACTGAATGCCCTGAAATAATGGCAATAATCGGCTATTTCCGGATTGCCGGTATGTGCCAGCTGTTTCATAGAATACACCAGTGTAGAGTCCCAGTTTTTTTCTAAAAAGAAAGCCTGCGCTTTATAAAAATCAGTCTTGTCCCTGTTTTCGAGGGCTTTTTTTCTGATTTCTGAATTCAGGAGACTGTTGTTCTGCTCCTGTGAAAAAAGAAAATAAGCCGGAAAAAGGAATAGGAGAATAAGCGCCAATTTAATTCGGGACATCATTACTGGGTGGTGCAGTGGCAATAATTTCGTTCCTAGCTTTGCAATACGTGGGTTACTGTTCCTCTTGAAGTTTTTGGGTTGGCATCTTCAAAATGGGTGTTCTGCGTAAAAGTTCTGATACTTTTGATTTCCTGCTCTCCATCTTTTATATCATGGGCATAGCTGACAAACCAGGCCAGATAATCTTTAGGAGTCTTTTCGGCACTTTCGTAGTTTAACACTAACCTTAATTCATTTTGGGCAGCATTATCGAGGTCAAGGAAGAGTTCAACCGGAGCTTTCCCCAAAAGTGTTTTCGGAATAAGGATAACCATTCTTACATTTAAGACCGGGCCCTTGTCGGTCAAATCGATTTCTGCAGAAACCATAGGGGTTAAAAGTTCCGAAGGGTCAATTACGCCTATTACATTAAGGCTTTCAAAATTAATTTGAGAAATTTGCTGTGCGCTTATAGGCGTCAGCTTGCCTGATGAAATTGAAGCATTCATACTATTAAGTTTTAATTGTTGAAGATTTGGCAGGGCTTGGGGTATTTTTGGAAGGTTAAAGGTAATTTTTTTCTTTAATAAATTTCTTTTTAGTAAGAAATATTTGATTTCGGAATTGTATAATCCTTCTATTACTAAAAAAACTCCGGCGATACCAAAATCTTTTTGAGATGAGGTATGCCAGAGTGATAAATTGAATTTGCTGAAAATATCAGCCGTTTTGATAAAAAATTATCGGGTCGTATATCCGCCATTTGCGAAGATGGTCTGTCCGGTAATCCACCATCCGTCAGTTACCAGAAACTCAACCAAAGGAGCTATGTCTTTAATATTGGTCAGGCCACCCAAAGCAGAAGCCGATTTATGGTAGGCCACTGCATCCTCGCTCTCCTGTCCGTAGAAAAAAGGTGTATCCATTGGGCCGGGAGCTACTCCGGTTACCGAAATTCCTCTTGAACCAAATTCTTTGGAAGCCATTCGGGTAAAATGTTCAACCGGTGCTTTTGCTCCGGCATAGGTGGAATACAATCCGGTGTAGGCTGCCAAAAGCGAAGTTACTATCGTGCAGATTTTGCCGTTGTCGTTTACCTTTTTTCCGGCCTCCTGTATAAAGAAATAAGCTACTTTAGAATTGATGTCGAACATGGTGTCGTATTCTGCTTCTGTTGTATCCAAAAAAGGCTTTTTCAGAACCATTCCCACGGTATTGATAGCAATGTCTATACCTCCAAATTTTGCTTTCGTTTCTTCAAAGAGTTTTTTAATGTTATCTACTTTTGTCAGGTCTGCCTGAAACAGAAAAGCCGTTCCTCCGGCATTTTGGATTTCAGCTAATGTTTTTTCCGCATCAGCTTTTGTACTGCTGCTGTTGTAATGAATTGCCACTTTCGCACCTTTAGCTGCAAAATCTCGGCTTAATAAACCTCCCAGGTTTTTTGCACCACCTGCAATCAAAACCACTTTTCCTTTTAAATCGTTTCTTGCCATTGTATTTGTTGTTTAATGAGTTACAAATTGATAAGGCAAAGATGAGAAGAGTCCGTTTTTTAATTATGGTGAACTTTTCGGAAGTTTACAGAAAAGTAATTTTGAGTACTAGGTCCGGTCATGATTTTTAGCCACAGATTAAAATGATTCCATAGATTAAAAACAATCAATGAAAACAACGGGCTTAATTTCAATAATTTCCCTTTGCGGTTCTGCGACTTTGCGTGAAATTAGTTGCTCGCAAAGACGCAGAGCCGCAAAGTTTCCATGAATTGGCTTATGTTTTCCGGAATGTTCCAGGAGCCTGTCCCGTAAATTTTTTAAAAAACTTGGAAAAATTAGAAGGGTCGTAGGTCAGTATTTTTGCAATCTCTGCAACGGGTAGATTTGTTTCTTCCAACATTTTTTTTGCCTGGTCGATAATCTTCAGGTCATAAAAATGACAGGGATGATGTCCTGTTTCCTGTTGGATAGTATCCGTCAGGTGCTTGTGAGAAACAAATAATTCGCTGGCTATCTGGTTAATTTCCATAAAGTCGGTCACTTTTCCGGTAACCACGTCGGCTATATGCCTGTCCAGAAACTGAAAATAGTTTTGGGTAATTTCTTCACTTCGTTTTTGAGTGTCTTGTTTGGTCATGATTGGAACTGTTAGCCTTCATGCAAGTTATAAAATGTTTTTTGGTTGTTAAAAATAATTATTTTATTATTTAGGTTAGTTGTAAAACGGTTACATGTCTAAGTTTTTAATAAATTTGTTATTATCTGGAGCTCGGTTTAAGTAAAATAATTATACAAATCACGATGACAATAGAAGAGCTTTTAAAAGACAAGGCGATAAAGTCTAAAGAAAAAACAGAAATAATAAGCAAGTGGATTTTGGAAAAATCACTGCCTGTTGACGAGCTTATTGCTTTTGCAGAAAGCCAAAAGGACTCTGCAATGGCAACCTGTATTGAAGCCCTGGAATATGCTACGAAAGAGCATCCGGAAATTGCGAATGAGAATGTATTAAATTTTGTAACCGATACACTTACTTCCAAGGTGCCAAGAATAAAATGGGAGAGTGCCAAAGTAATAGGCAATATTGCCCATCTGTTTAATACAAGATTAAAAACTCCAATTGCCCATTTGCTTATCAACACAGCGCATGAAGGAACGGTTGTCCGTTGGAGTGCTGCATTTGCATTGGGTGAAATTCTGAAATTAAGGACAGAATACAATAAGGATTTATTGCCGGCGATAGAGGGTATTATCAAAAAAGAAGAGAAAAAAAGCATACAGAAAATATATAATGACGCTTTAAAGGCTCTGAAAAAGTAAGACATCTGTTAAAGATATTTTTATAAAAAATTGACCGTAACTTTTGCAGAGTAAATGGAAGATACAGGACAATTTACAACCTAAATAATAAACCCAATTAATAAACTTAAAACCAAAAGAGTATGAAAAAAAACATTTTAATTATTGCATTGGCCTTTGCAGCATTTGCCTGTAATAAAATAGAAGAAAACAAAACGGAAGAAAGTGTTACTACCGAAGAAGTTCAACCGGCTGCTGCTGCAACCATAGATTTGTTCGATAAAGAATGGAAGCTGCAGGAATTAAACGGTAAAGCGATTAAGTTAGATACTACTTTCAAAAAAGAACCGCTTATGGTTTTTCAAAAAGGAACCGGCAAGCTAACCGGAAATGGAGGCTGTAACAATTTTTCAGGCAGCTATAAACTAAAAGATGCAGACGGTATTGAATTGTCTGAAGGCGGAGCAACCATGATGGCCTGTCCAAATCTTGGTATTGAAGGTGAATTCTTTAAAGTATTCAAACAAGTAAAAAGCTATCGTATCGAAAACAACAGCCTTATGCTTGATAACGAAAAGAAAGAAGTTGTGGCGAAATTAGTAACGGGGAAATAAAATGCTGAACATGGTTACTGTCAGTTAATTTTCTAAATATAAAAAGAGGCATAACAGCCTCTTTTTAATTTCAACAGTTTTTTTATATCCGGGGTTTATTTCTTCTTATAAACAACCTTTACACCACCTTGCTCAAAAATCATTTCTTTCTTTTTAGGAACAAACGAAAGTTTTAAATCTTCATATTCAAACTCATTTTTGGCTTTATATGTTAGCGGAACATACATCTGTCCGGCTCTGGAATCCTGAAAAATTACGCTTTGACCGTCAGATGAAATGGTTACCGTTGCATTGGTTTCTTTTAAATAATAGGTACCTTTTATAGGCATGAAATCTTTTTCTGAAACCTCAGCAGTTGCATTAAAATTAGCTAATTCGGGAGTTTTTCTATAAAGATACATTAACATTGTATTCATGACTTCATCGGTGTTAATATTAACAGCATTGGCTAAGGAAACAATCCCTATGTTTTCGTCCGGGAAATAATAGTAATCTGAAATGTAGTTTTCCACTCTTCCGCTATGCGTATAGCCTTCCGGATTTTTAAAACTTAATTTTATGATTCCCATCCCATAAGCGCCTTTCTCCTCAGGAAGCATTATTTTAAGGTTTTCCGGCGTAATAAGTTTGCCGTTAAACAGGGCAAAAAGAAACTTGTTTAGCTCTGTTGGAGTGGATACGATTCCGCCGCTTGCCGGATGATTGGAGAAATTGGTTTTCTCATTTCTGACATACTTGTCCTGAATATTATAGGAAAGCGCTTCGTTTTTAGTTTCGTCCGTTTCAAAACTGTAATAGGTATTGTGCAAATGCAGTGGCCTGACAATTTTTTCGTCTAAGATTTCAGCATAGGTTTTGCCATAAATTTTCTCGAGTATGAATCCCAATAGGGCATAATTGGTATTGCTGTATTCGTATTCGGAACCAGGTTCAAAATTGCTTTTTTGGTTGACAAAGTAATTGATGAATTCTTGTTGTGTATGAAATTGCTGTCCCCATTCAACTTCACCTGCAATTTCAGTAAAATTGTAAATGCCTGTTCGTTGCTTTAGTAAGTGCTCAATGGTTACCTTCTCCGCATTTTTTACCTCCGGATAGTAATAGCTCAGTTTTGTATCCAGTGTAAGAAGTTCTTCTTCTACCGCTTTCAATGCCAGCACAGCCGTATAGGTTTTGGTGATGGAACCCACACGAAATTTTGTATCGGTTGTATTGCTTGTCTTCGCATCTGCATTGGAATAACCAATTGCTTTTTTGTAGACGATACTGTCATTTAAAGATATGGCCACACTTCCCATCATTTTATTGTTGGCTTGAAGGTGGTTGAAATAAGCATCAAGTTTATTCTGTGCATCTGCTTGTGCTATAAAACAGAGGAAGATTAGGGTAATTGTTTTTACCTTTTTGGTGATTGCATTTATCATTATGGGTCTATTTTCCGCAAAGGTATAAAAATAAAACACTAAGTAGTGTCTAAATAGTTGTTGAATTTTGCTAAATTGCAGACACATTAATAATCGCTATGGAAAGGAAAGCAGTTGCTGGTAATATCCGGAATAAAGAAAGGAGTAAGGAAAAGTTTTTGGAAGCCGTGGGCAAAATCCTGGAAACCAAAGGTTATTCAGGTCTGAAAGTAAATGATATTGCTGCCACAGCCGGGGTTGATAAAAAAATGATTTATAATTATTTTGGTGGAACAGACCAACTCATTGACGAATACATCAGTTCACTTGATTTCTGGAGTAATGTTGATGGCAATACGGATCCGGAAATTGCCGACGGAGGACAAGAATTTTCGAAACAGCTACTCACACAACAATTTGATTATGTTGCCAGTAATAAAAACCTTCAGAAAATATTGCTTTGGGGTGTGGCTGAAAAGCGTAACTCGCTAAGAAATATTGCCGATGAACGCGAGCGCAATGGCGAGCAGCTTTTTAACCAGATTGCAGACCCCTATTTTGCCGAAAACGCCCTGCAATACAGAGCCATCATGGCAATACTAATTTCCGGAATCTACTATCTGAATTTGTATAAAGGGGTGAATGCCGAAACATTTTGTGGAATCGATTTGACAAAAAAGGAGGGGAGTCAACAGATTAAAGGAGCTCTTGAAAAAATAATTGACCTCGTTTATGAAGACCATAATAAGGAAAATTAATCTTAGACAATGGTTTGATAAAAGTACTTTTTTTTGATAACCGGGGGACGCAATTCATATTTATTACAATTTTTTAATAGTTTCAATATCAGAATAAAAATATTGTAATTTTGGATACTTCATGGCAGAAATAGAAATAAAAATCCAATAAAATAGTAAGCCCAATTATTTATGACTACACGATACCTCGTCTTTATCATCTTATTTGCGTTGCAATATACCGGCTTGAACGCCCAAACAGACCTTCAGACCCCATTGCGTAATGAAATTAACAGCAAACTTATCAATAATGAGCAATATACTATGGATTGGTATACTATGCGGGAAGATAAAAAGATAATGATTGCAAAGATTTTTACCGAAATCGAGAAATCAAAAAGCGAAGTTCTTATCACCACAAAAGTAAAGATGGTAAATTCAACATCAGATTGGATTGATTCCACCCGGGCAAAACTCCCGAATCTTTTGCCAATAGCTCATTCTTCCTTTAACGGGCAAAGGGATATGGTTTTACAGTTTGGAAAAACAATAACAGGATATTATCTGCGTAAACCCACTAATGAAAAGACAGAAATTAATGAAATTGCAGAAGGTTCTTATTTTGACAGTAATCTTTATCCGCAGTTGATTCGTTGGCTACCGTTAAAAGAAAATTATAAAACAAGCATCTCAATTTTCGATTACAATCCACAGGCAGGCAAGGGTATAATGAAAGCCCATATCAAAAATACCCGCAAAGATATCTATAAAGATAAAGATGTATGGGCGGTAGAGGTAACAGACGATATAACGGATAATCAATCCACCATTATATTTTACATTGATTCAAAAACCCGCAAACTTCTGGGGCAGGAAATAAATATGGGAGCCCGTAAAATGTTTATGGAACTTTCTGCGGATTGATATTCATTTTTTAATCTGGTTATAATAAACACCCATTAAAGTTCGGATATGTAACAAAAGAGGCCGGGAGCCTCTTTTGTTATAATTTGCCATTGCATAATCGGAAATACAATCCGGAAAATTTCTCAATCCTTGTTATTTCCCTTTTCTGACTCCGGTACCTACAATTTGTTTATCCTGAAACATTTCCAGTTTTATATCTCCGTTGTCAAGTTTGGTAAAGTTTAATACGGCATCAGCACCGGCTTGCCTGATTCCCCTAAATTCATGATCGGAATAAGGAAAAAATCTCATATTCCATGAAACTGTCGGAGTATTATAAAGTAAGTGCTTTTCTTTACTGGTGATAATATGGGTTTCGCCTTCTTCATTGGTATAGGTACCGGTATACTGAGCTATTTCATCATCTGATAGTGCAATTTTCTTAGGATATTGTAATTGAAGCGGTTTATCTTCCATTATCTGGAACATATTGGTATAAGGTACGGCACCAAAATGGAAATTTTGCAGTATAATAAACGTCCTGTCCTTTACCACATCATGAAGCATAAAAGTACTATAACCGTCCCAACTGCCGGTATGTCCGAATGTGAATTTATTTTCGCCTTTCCTGAGGTCTAATCCAAACCCGTAAGCTACATCCCTGCCATTAGACGTTTTGGTAATTTCCGTCATTTCATCAAACTCTTTCTTCGTGAGAAGCGTGTTGTTCTTCAGGCTGGTCATCCATGTATAAAGATCTTCTGCATTGGAATGAACTTTTGATGTACCAAGTATGGCATCCAGATAATAGACTTCCGAGATTTCGCGTTGGCTATTCTCTTCAAGGATTTTCTTAAACCCGCCATCTTCCCACACATAACCATAAGCAAAATTGTCAATCTTTTTAGGGTATTTATGTCTGCAATACACAAACGTATTTTTCATCTTTAAAGGCTTAAAGACTCTATCCGATAAGAAATCAGGAAACTTTTTACCGGATACCTTTTCTACGATACTGCCTAAAAGAATATAATTGGAATTGCTATAACTATGCCTGCTTTTTGGAGTAAATTCTAAGGTGTCTTTTTTAGCGGCAAGCACTTTGATTAGGTCATTATTATCGGCTATTTTGTTGTGGTCCCAGTTGTCTGGCATGTACTTTAAAAAATCAGGAATTCCGCTGGTGTGCCTTAATAAATCATAGATAGTGACATTCTCCCAAAAGCCAAGCTCCGGCAAATATTTCGAAATCTTGTCGGTATATTGCAATTTGCCTTCTCTTTTAAGCAAAACTATGGCTGTGGCCGTAAATTGTTTGGAGCAGGAGGCAAGCTCAAATATTGTCTTTTCATTGATAGGCGCTTTGGTGTCCTCATTGGCAATTCCATAGCTCTTTTTAAAGATAATCTTTCCCTTTTCGGCAATAAGAGCCGTCCCGTTAAACTGGTTTTGTTGATAGAGTACTGTAAAAAGACTGTCGAGTCTTTCGGATTGTTTTTTTTGCGCATAGGCAAACTTGCTGATGATTAGCAGCATAAAAAATAATGTAAACTGTTTCATGTTTTGATTGATGATTAATGATATCCAAACATAAAACTAATTTTTTAGTTATACAACTGTAATTTTAGTTCGTTAAATGATAAAATAGTTAATTGGCTGTTACTTTGTTTTTTATACTTATGGATAAATCCATACTTTTGAATGAGATTTACTCATCTGATAGTATCTTTGTTGCTACAAATACCTTATCACATGTCAGGCTTTACCCCGGAAGAACTTATAGAAGCAAAGAAATCTATTGACTCCACATTAAGTAAATGTGAGAAAGCATTCGCCAAATTAAAAGAAAATTCACCGCAGCATACATTGATGGTGCGACGAATAAATGCGCTCCGTGTTTCTTTGAATCTGATAGAAAAGGAATTGCAAAATCTTTAAATTAAACGGAATTCAAGCTGTTATGGTAAACGATTATAAGAAACACGACTTATTTGGCAAAACACTGCTGCAAAAAATTGCACTTACGGCACCATTTAAATTTGATTTTCCGGTTACAGAACAGGCTTGTTTCCTCTATGTTTTGCAGGGAGAATTCCAATATCAGGTAGATACAGAGCAAATAAATATCCCGGCCAATTATTCCCTATTGTTAAACTGCATCACATCCGGAAAGCAGCTTCGTAATCCTGAGCCTTCAAGCACATGCGAAATTGTAATCGTTACGTTTTATCCGGATATATTGAAGAAAATCTACGACAGAGAATTGCCGACATTGCTTCATGCTCCAAAAAATATTGTTTCTAACAAGTCTAATGAAAAAATAAATAACGACTTCCTAATCCAAAAATATATTGAGGGATTGCTCTTCTATTTTGAAAATCCGTCGCTCATCAATGAGGATATACTGGTATTGAAACTAAAGGAAATCATACTTTTGCTATCACAAACGCAGAATGCAGAAGCCGTACAAATTATCCTTTCACAGCTTTTTTCTCCTACGACTTATACTTTCAAACAGGTTATTGAAGCCAATCTGTTTTCGCAATTAACGATTGAACAGCTGGCAGATCAGAATAATTTAAGCGTTTCTTCCTTCAAAAGGGAATTTGCCAAACTATACAATGATAGTCCGGCGAATTACATTAAAAACAAAAGGCTCGAAAAAGCTGCGCAATTGTTGCGGGTTTCGGACCAACGAATTACCGATATCGCATTTGATTGCGGGTTTAATGACCTGGCTAACTTTACCAAAAGTTTCAGCGATAAATATAACGTTACTCCCACAAATTACAGAAACGGAACAAAAGATAACTGACAGATAATAGTATAAAAACGAAGCATTTCCAAAAGGATGTGGAATGCTTTTTTATGGACTAAAATGCCAAATAATTGAACTAATTCGCAAAACTATTCTCTTCTTTCTGATACAACTTTGCATTGTAATTATTAAAGAAGTATCAAAATGGGATTATCAGGTTTAGGAATTTTTCACACAATTATTGGTATTACGGCAATTGTAGCCGCTGTAATAGGTTTTATTAGATATGGCAAGATCAATCTGAATGAATTGTCAGGGAATATGTATTTTTATACGACTATTGTAACTAGCGCAACTGCATTGGGTATCTCAAAACATGGTGGCTTTAACGCAGGACATGTCTTTTCTATATTTATCATTCTTTTGGTAGTTGTGGCTTATTTTTTATTTTCAAAAAAGAAAACCAGCAAAAGAGCCCGGTATTTCGAAAACTTTCTTTTGTCGTTTAGTTTTTTTCTGTCGTTGGTACCTACTGTGAACGAAACATTTACAAGAATTCCAATCGGACATCCTTTGGCAAAGGACATCAGCGACCCAATAATTGGGCAGACACTTTTGGCTCTTTTTCTTCTTTTTATTGCCGGTTCTGTTTATCAATATATCAGGCAGAAAAAAGTCAATGTATCTGTAATTAAAAAGGACTGAAAATTTCAAATGACGTAAAGCTGCATAAGCCATAATTGAAGTATATTTATACTGATTTTAAACCGGTATCGGAGTATCTAAATTAAAAGGAAATGGACACAAATGATTTACTGAAGCAAGTGGCTTTTATCAAAGAAATTGACAAACTAAAGTACATTCAGTGCAGGACCCGATTATTCCAAAGCGACAGGCATGAAAATGATGCCGAACATAGCTGGCACCTGGCCATGATGGCACTCGTTCTGGCCGGACATTCGGATAAACCGGTTAATATACTTAAAGTTGTACAAATGGTATTGATACATGATTTGGTGGAAATTGATGCCGGAGATACTTTCATATACGATACTTCAAAAAATCATACCAATACGGACGAAGAACTGCTGGCTGCAAAACGCATTTTTGGACTTTTACCCGAAAAACAGGCACAGGAATTCATAGCCATCTGGGAAGAATTTGAAGCGGGTAATACTGACGAAGCCAAATTTGCACGGGCTATGGACCGTTTTGAGCCATTGTTACAAAATACAAGCAATAATGGAGGAACGTGGGCAGAATATGATGTGGAATATCATACCGTCTACAATAAGAAAAAAGCAATAAAGGACGGTTCTGCCTCAATCTGGAGTTATGCCGAACGTTTATTAAATGAAAGCGTAGAAAAGGGTATACTCAGGAAAAATCAAGATGCAGAAGATTAGCTAAAATTAAAAGTAATGGGCACTTATAATTAAGTGCCCATTTTATATCTTCATAATTATTACAGACTTTGCCCGCCTGAAATTTCAATACGTTGGGCAGTAATCCATTTTGCTTCATCGGTACAAAGAAAGGCTACCACGCTACCTATGTCGGTAGGCTGTCCCACACGTCCAAGAGCGGTTTGCGACGCAATAAATGTATTCATTTCCTGATTATCGCGTACAACTCCACCTCCAAAATCAGTTTCTATAGCGCCAGGAGCAACAATATTGACACGGATTTTACGTGCTACACCCAAATCTTTTGCCAGGTATTTGGTCAGGTTTTCCATGGCAGCTTTTACAGAGGCATAAACCGGATAATAAGGAATGATAATGCGTGTCAGTCCGGATGAGACGTTTACGATTCCTCCGCCATCATTCATGTGGTTAAGGGCTTTCTGGGTAAAGAAAAAAGGACCTTTGAATTGAACGTTAATCATTTCATCAAACTGTTCTTCAGAAGTTTCAGTAAATCCCGCGGCAACACCTGTTCCGGCATTATTTATAAGAAAGTCAAATTTAGAAGTACCAAATTTTGGATTCAGGGCTTTTTCCAATTCACCAAAAAAAGTATCAAAAGTATTCGGTTGGCTTACATCTAATTGTACAGCAAATGCTTTTTGTCCCATGCTTTCAATTTCAGAAACAACTTTATCCGCTGCGTCTTTATTGCTGTTATAAGTCAGGATGACATCAATTCCTTTTTTGGCAAGATTAAGAGCCATGTCTTTTCCGAGTCCGCGGCTACCTCCTGTAACTAATGCTATTTTATTCATGATCTTTGTTTTTTTAAAATTAAAAATTATATGACAAAATTAGTCTGTGTAGTCATTTCTTTTTTTGTAATAAACAAAGGGATAATTGCAAAAATCAAACAATTGATGCGGATGAAAGTATTTTGACTGCATTCTAAGCAACCCTGTTTCATTGATACGCACCTACAGGCTTCTCCATAGATGGTATTGACTATTTCCTTGTAATTTCTTTCCGATGCTGTATTCCCCATTCTACCAAATGGGTAATTAGTGTTTTAAGGGTAAGCCCATGTTCAGTAAGTTCGTATAAAACCGAAACGGGTTGTGTATCCAGAACTGTGCGTCGGACCAATTTATTTATTTCCAATTCTTTTAATTCTTTGCTAAGCATCTTGTTGGAAATACCTTTAACATCGTTCAGTATGTCTGAAAATCGTCTCTTATTGTAGTAGCAGATAGAGGAGAGTATCGCTATTTTCCATTTACCGTTCAATACATCCATTGAATCCTGAACGGCCATCATTTCCTTTTTATGCTGTTCTTCTATACGGGTTGTGCATTCCATGCTGTTGTTACTTTGTTACCTCAAGGTTACTGTTACTTTTGGTTACAAAGTTACTTAAATAAATCAGATGTATATAGCTTTGTATTCCACAATTTTAAACAGATTAAAAAATGAGTAAATTAAAAGACAAAGTAGCTATAGTTACTGGAGCATCTAAAGGGATAGGGGCTTCGATAGCAAAATTTTTTGCGGCTGAAGGTGCAAAGGTAGTAGTGAATTATGCTTCGAGCAAAGAAGGAGCAGACAAAGTAGTTAGGGCAATTACTGAGCAGGGAGGAACTGCCATAGCCGTTCAGGGTGACGTGTCGAAAGAAGCCGATGTGGCAAGAATATTTGAAGAAACCAGAAATACATTCGGCTCACTGGACATTTTAGTGAACAACGCGGGCGTTTATTTGTATGAACCTATCGAACAGATATCTGCGGAAACTTTTCATAAATCATTTAATACGAATGTACTTGGCTCAATACTGGCAATTCAGGAATCCCTTAAGCTTTTTGGAGACAAAGGAGGGAATATCATCAATATCAGTTCGGGTGCAAGCAATTCGCCTTTGCCTACTGGTTCTGTATATTCTGCAACAAAAACGGCATTAGATGCCATTACGATTGCCTTGTCTAAGGAATTTTCCGGTAGGAACATCCGTATCAATTCAATTCTTCCGGGCATAGTAGAGACTGAGGGCTCGCATAGTGCGGGATTTATTGGTAGTGAGGCCGAAGCAAATTTTGTTTCTAAAACACCACTCGGTCGTACTGGCCAGCCAGATGATATTGCAAAAGTGGCCGTATTTCTTGCCTCCGATGATGCGGCATGGATTACCGGCGAGAAAATCACTGTTGGAGGTGGCATATATGGTTTTTAAGCCTGCATTTTGAAAAATAACTGATTCTTTAACTGGCGGCTATTGGCCGCCAGATTTATAATTTGACACATGATTTTTTCCATTTTTTTGGACATGACAAAAGGGCTGATTTTTTACAGATAAACAACCAAACCCCATTTGGCATACTTTTTATACTATACACTACATAATCCTAAGTAAAAAAAGAAAGGAAATTTAAAATGCTAAAATGGATTGATATTATACGGTTTGCCGGCACCGGCAACCCTGTTCCAGACAAAAAAGTTGTAAAAACAGATGATGAGTGGCAAAAGCTGCTTACACCTGAGGAGTTCAGGATTACCCGCTTAAAAGGTACTGAGCGGGCGCATAGTTCAGAGATGTGTTCCCTGTTTGAACCGGGAAAATATGCCTGCGTTTGCTGCGGGACATTGCTTTTTGATGCCAATGAAAAATTTGAAAGCGGTACCGGTTGGCCATCGTTTACCCAGCCCGTTACCGAAAATGCCATTGCCTACCATAAGGATATAAGTTATGGAATGGTGCGTGTTGAAACCACATGCAATACCTGCGATGCGCATTTAGGACATGTTTTTCCTGATGGGCCGGGTCCTGGTGGATTAAGGTATTGCATGAACGCTGTAGCCCTTAAAAAGGTAGAAAGTAACGAAAGAAAAGCGACTTTTGGAGGAGGCTGTTTCTGGTGTACCGAAGCAGTTTTTAACCAACTGAAAGGTGTCACGAAAGTAGAAAGCGGCTATAGTGGTGGCAAAATTGCTAACCCTACCTATAGGGAAGTTTGTAGCGGACTGACAGGCCATGCCGAAGTTATAGAAGTGACTTACAATCCTGATGAAATAACCTATGGTGATTTGCTTCGCATACATCTGAGCACACATAACCCGACAACTTTGAACAGGCAGGGAGCCGACGTTGGCACGCAGTACAGAAGCGCTATCTTTTACAGGAATGAAGCTGAGAAAAAAGAGGCGGAGCAAGTCATTGCGGAAATCCAGGCAGTCTACGATGAACCTATCGTTACAGAAGTGGCCCCATTGGAATACTTTTATAAAGCGGAAGAATACCATCAGGATTATTATTCCAATAATTCTCAGGAAGGCTATTGCCAGGCGGTTATCAATCCGAAACTAAGAAAATTCAGGGAACTTTTTAAGAACAGGCTGAAAGACACGAAGGAAGGAGAATTAAAATAAGCATGATTAGGCAGGCGGGATTTGGTGGTGGATGCCATTGGTGTACTGAGGCTGTATTTTCCTCGTTAAAAGGCATAGTGTCTGTGCAACAGGGTTGGATTGCCTCAACAGGTTCAGATACGTTATTTTCAGAAGGAGTGATTGTCGAATATAATGACGATATTATTTCCTTCGATACGCTTATTGCTATCCATCTGCATACTCACAGCAGCACCTCACAACATTCAATGCGTGGCAAGTATCGCTCTGCCATCTATACATTTAATGTTCAGGATGCAGAATCGGCCAGAGAAGCCATCGAAACCCTACAACCAGAGTTTGACAGTACTATCATTACAAAGGTATTGCCCTACGGGGCATTTACTTCAAGCAGAGAGGAGTTATTGGATTATTATTTTAATGACCCGCAAAAACCTTTTTGCGAACTTTATATCAATCCCAAATTAAAGCTTATCATGGAACGGTTTTCTAAGCTTGCAGACACTGATAAGCTAAAGCATCTAAAACAATTAGATGCATAACATACTATGGAAACAACAAATAAAAAAATAGCCTACTCGATATTGGAACTTGCCATCGTATCGAGCGGGGTGACACTAGAGCAGACATTTAAGAATAGCGTTGACCTTGCCCAAAAAACAGAAGAGATGGGTTACAAGCGATTCTGGCTGGCAGAACATCATAATATGATTCATGTGGCAAGTGTAGCTACATCGGTTCTTATAGGGCATATTGCCGGAAATACCAAATCCATAAGGGTAGGTTCCGGAGGTATTATGCTTCCCAACCATTCGCCGCTTATCGTGGCAGAGCAATTTGGTACACTTGGCAGGCTTTATCCAAACCGGATTGATTTGGGATTGGGTAGGGCACCGGGTACTGACCAGATTACCGCACATGCCATTCGTAGCGACAGAATGCAGTCGGTACACAATTTTCCGGGAGAAATTAAGCAGATACAAAAGTATTTTTCAAGCGAAAATGAGTGGTCGCAGGTACGGGCCGTTGTGGCTGAAGGAGTGAATGTCCCTCTGTATATTTTAGGTTCAAGCCTGGACAGTGCACACCTTGCGGCAAAAATGGGATTGCCGTATGCTTTTGCAAGCCATTTTGCTACCGGTTTGCTGCAAGAGGCGTTGGATATATACAGAAAAGAATTCCAGCCTTCGGAATATCTTGCCAAACCTTATACCATAGCCGGAGTCAATGTCATAGCTGCCGATACGGATGATAAGGCCGAAAGGAATTTCACATCGCTTATCCGCATGTTCCTCGGTATCCTGACAGGAAAGAGAGAAGCACTCCAGCCACCAATGGAAATGACAGACGAGCTCATGATGATTCAGCATAATCCAGCGGTACGTGAAATGCTCAAATATTCATTTGTAGGACGTAAGGAAGCGGTTGCCAAGCAGCTGGATAAATTTCTTTTAGATACAGGTGTAGACGAATTGATGGTGGTTTCCAATATGCATGCACATAATGATAGAGTTGTGTCGTATCAGATTTTGTCTGAGATTATAAATGAGAGGAACAGCCAGTAAAGGCATTAGAAAATTGGAGAGTTCAAAAGCACAGTAGACCGGTAAGTTTGGTCTTAAAATTATCTGACTTTAGTGTCAAATCATTCCGAATAAAAAAAAGAGGCTAAAATGCCTCTTTTTTTATGTTTTGTAAACATTTGGATACAAATTCGAATCTTGTGATTGTGTGTAATATTTTGAAGTACAGTTATTTGTATTTTTTTATTGAGGAAAAACGTAATTAGGTCATTTTTTGACAATAATAAAAAAAAATTTTTTTAAAAAAAATCACGAAGTCTTTTTCAAAACAAACCCATACGATTTTTCAGAAAAAACAAATAAAAACGGGTGTTGAGCACCTTTTTTTTAAAACCACACGCAGACTAAAAATACGTAAGATTAGACGTTCATTTTCAGAAAAAAGGACCAGATGGGGAAAGCCGTAAGGATAGGCTTTTTGTCTATCGTAAATTCGGTAAACCTATTGAATTTTAAGGATTTGCATTTTTAACGGTTATATAAGGAGCTACCACCTCTACTATATACTATGGCAAACTTATTAAACATACCCACCTTTCTACAGATGAATCTAAAGTCAATTCATCCCCCATGAACTGAGGTCGCCTTTTAGCATACCTAAAACAATTAGAAACCTAAACTATGAAATCATGAACAATAAAATTTACACACTATTACTCGTTTTCTTTATGAGTGTTATTGGGATGAATGCCCAAAAAAATAGCTACTTCTATTACTATAAAGACCAAAAAATCGCCCTCAACCTCGACCGGAAATTTCTGAACATCAATACTTCAGCCGACTTCCAAAAATCGGCTCTTGCAGGATTTAAGTTTAAAGACGTAACATTGCAGGATGACAACTCTACAGGTGAGCACCAAAAGTTTGGAAAACTGGAATTCCTGTCAGAACCTTCAGCAGCCGACTTTGAAAAGGCCATTAGTGATCTGAGAAAGGTTAAGGGAATCAAAAGCGTTTCGCTTTTCTTCAAAAGACCTAATGCTCCTTCTATTGGAACTTCCAGCCTTTTTTATGTGAAACTGAAAGACGAAAGAGGATTTGAGTTGCTTAAAAAGATGGCCTCAGAGAATAATGTAAAAATCGTACAGCAGATTTATGGAATGCCTTTATGGTACGTGATGGCAGTAGAACCGGAAAACCAAAGCAACTCACTGCAGATGGCGAATCTGTTTTATGAAACCGGAGAATTTGAAGGTATTGATCCGGCATTCATGTTCAACTTCAGGTCTGTATGTACTAACGATACCAATTTTGGCAGCCTTTGGGGGCTTAACAACAGCGCCAACCCAAATGTCGATATCAACGCCTGTCAGGCCTGGACACTTTCACAGGGAAATGGCGTAAATGTAGCCATCCTTGATCAGGGAATCTACAAGCCACACAATGACCTGGCTGCCAACATCTCACCTTTGAGCTTTGACGCACAGAGTGGTTCAAGTCCTAGCGTTTTTATCTCGGGTAATACACACGGTACCCATGTGGCAGGAACTGTAGGAGCCATAAAAGACAACAACCTTCAGGTAGTTGGAGTAGCGCCAAAATCAAAACTGATTTCAGTGAGCCACTCATTAGGGGTTGTTCCGGGCATCTCATTACAACTGGCGGGCGGTATTAACTGGGCCGTAGCAAATGGAGCAGATGTAATCAACAATTCCTGGGGCGACCAGGGTGGAATATTTTATGCCCAGCTGTATAGTTTGGCTTTGGAAAATGCCATCGTCAACGCTATGACAAACGGCAGGGGAGGAAAAGGAACCCTTGTGGTTTTTGCAGCAGGAAACTATGGAGGCGGCGGGCCGGTAATGGATTATCCGGGTAACTTTCACGATAATATTCTGACTGTAGGATCAATCACCTCTTCAGGATCAAGATCCAGCTTTTCGGGTTATGGTCCAAAACTAGACGTAGTAGCACCAGGTAGCAATATTCTGTCTACACTTCCAACCAACAGCGTGGGATCGATGGACGGTACTTCAATGGCAGCACCGCACGTAACCGGATTGGTAGCCCTGATTCTTTCAGTAAATCCATGTCTTACAGGTCAGCAAGTACGCGACATTATAGAAAGCACTTCTCAAAAATTGCCAAGCTATGTCTTTTCACCCACAGCAGGAAGAGGTAACGGAACATGGAACGAACAGTTAGGTTATGGATTAATAGACGCCTATGCCGCCGTACAACTTGCGCAGCAGATGTATTCACCAACCTTAGATTTGTATGTAAAAGATAGTCCCGGTGATTTAGGAATTGAACCGAATACCATCTCGCCATACATGTGGGCCAGTGAAGATATCTGGGTACGAAATTATAATGATAACGGTCTGGTACACCAGAACCCGGATTATAGTCCAACTAACCCAAACTATGTTTATGTACGTGTAAGAAACAAAAGTTGTGTGGCTTCAACAGGAAGTGAACGCTTAAAACTATATTGGGCAAAGGCCGGAACCTCATTGGCTTGGCCGTTGAGTTGGAACGGAACCTATTATGTAGGCGGTGTGCTAATGGGCAAACAGATTGGAGCGCTGGCTGGAATCCCGATTCCGGTACTTCAACCCGGAGAAGAAACCATTATAGCCTTTGCATGGAACGTTCCAAACCCTGCCGACTATGCGCCTATCAATCCCGAACCATGGCATTTCTGTCTGCTAACACGAATTGAAGCTGCCAATGACCCGATGACCTTCCCCGAAACAGCAGACCTCAATATGAATGTTAAGAACAACAATAATATTGCGTGGAAAAACGTAACCGTTGTTGACGTGTTAGCTAACGGAAGCATAGGAGGTGTTGTAGGAGTTGGTAATCCTGTCAGAGTTCCTAAAAAATATTTATTAGAATTTATTGCTGAAGACATTCCTGGCGTGCGACCTATTTTTGAGCAAGCTCAGGTAGCCATTAAAATGGATGAAAGGCTTTATAGAGCATGGCAGCAAGGCGGCGGACTAGCCCGGGGATTTGTTGAAGGTCGGGAAAGAATGGCATACCTGGTCAGGTCAAACTATGCCACTCTGAATAACATCGTGTTCCAGCCTGAAGAACTGGGAACGCTTAATCTGACCTTTAATTTTACGAACGATGAAGCCACCAGACCACAGCAGTTTGTTTACCATATTGTGCAACGCGACCTTGAAACCGGAAACGTGGTAGGTGGCGAGACCTATCTGGTTAATAAAGGAAAAACTGAAGGCAGAAGACTTTTTGCTGATGCAGGAGGCGATAAAAAAGCAGATAGGGACGAAATCATTACCTTCAGCGCAGCACAGTTAAATGAAGCAGTGATTTACAATTGGTATGCTGATGGCAAACTTATCTATCAGGGAAAAGACCTGACAGTAGCGGTAGACATTGCTAAGAAATACAAGCTTGAAGTAGTAGCCCTGGCAGACGGAACTAAAGATTATGCCGAAGTATCCGTAACACTTAATCCTAGTACTTTAGGAGGTATTGCTCCTAACCCTGCGCAAGACAATGTTACAGTAGGATACAAGCTGAACGACACAAATTCTGCCTATCTGTCAATCATTGGAAGCTATGGTGCAAACAGAGCCTCTAACAATTACATCCTGGATGTAAAAAATACTGAAATTAGCATAGATATTTCCAATTATCCAAGCGGCCTTTATACGGTAGCCTTGATAAGTAATGGTAAGATAGTAGATACTAAAAAGCTGATTAAGAAATAAATAATTTTTAAACCCGTGCCTGGCACGGGTTTTTTATTACATTTATTCTAGCCATCCTTTAAACTCTTTGCTATGAAACTTATTATATAAATACCCCAACAGTGAGACGAATGAAGCCTTACGATTTATATTACTATTTAATAAAGAGTTTATGTGATAAAAAAAAGACAAATCAAAATTTTGATTTGTCCTTTTGAAGTGACCTCGACAGGATTCAAACCTGTAACCTTCTGAGCCGTAATCAGATGCGCTATTCAGTTGCGCCACGAGGCCTTAATGCGGGTGCAAATATAGGAAATTATGTTTATCTTGCAAATCAATTTCTAAATTAAATGTAATAAAAATGTCAATAGAAAAGTACATCCGTGATATTCAGGACTTTCCAAAACCCGGAATTGTTTTTAAAGATATAACGCCTCTTTTGGCTGAACCGGAAGCTTCAAAAATGTGCTTGGAGCTGTTACTCAATGGTTTGCCTGATGTGAAAATCGATAAGGTTGTGGGAGTGGAGAGCAGGGGCTTCTTTTTTGCCACACTTTTGGCCTATAAATTAAACGCCGGTTTTGTTCCGGTAAGAAAGCCAAAAAAACTTCCGTTTACGACGATTTCAGCAACCTATGATTTGGAATACGGACAGGATACGTTAGAAATCCATACCGATGCTATACAAAAAGGGGATAAGGTACTCATACACGATGATGTACTGGCTACGGGCGGCACTGCAAAAGCAGTATGCGAATTGGTAGAAAAATTAGGAGGTGAGATTGTGCAATGTAATTTCCTGATGGAGCTTACATTCCTCAACGGAAGGGAAAAAATAAGGCAATACGATATTTTTTCTCCTTTAAAGTATTAGTCCAGTGCGTGGATGGTAACGTAGTATTTCCAGGCTATAATTGCTTTTTGAAATTTGGTTGCCTTTGCCAAATCCAAACCTTGTTTAGTGTAGTTGGGCAATAGCCATTTATTTAGTTTTGCTAATATCTTAAACATTACTTTTTATCTTAAAGATACAAAAAAAAGCTGTCTATTGACAGCTTTTTTTATTTGTTTTCTGGTTATCTGTTTCTTTCCTCTTTCTCCATTAGAGTTTCAATTTGCTTGGCATACATTTCCATTTCTTTTTCATAGACCTTCATTTTTTTCTCAAATTCGGCCATTTGTTTTTCAACATCTTTAGTGTAGGTAGCTTCTACCTGAGCTGCAAATTTTTCCATAGCTTGTTCGAATTTTGCTATGTCGCCTTCTTTTGCATCCATTTCGGCTTCGAATTTTGCTATCTGCTCTTCAAATTTTTTCCACTCTGCACTATTTTCATCATACTCGCTAGTTGGAGGTGTTGGCGGCGCAGGCAATGGTGGAAATGTTGGCGCATTGGGTAATGTTGGTATATTGGGCATTGTTGGAGGAACAGGAGGTGTTGGCATTACCGGCATTCCTGTTTTGTATGTCAACGCCACAGGCGACGAATTGTTTTTGAATTTACCGTAAACGGTTGGTGTATTAAAGCTTCCATAAACAGCCGGTACATTCGAAACAACTACCTTATTGTCTTCTCTGCTTAAAAGGAAAGGTTGGATGGGTTCTTTACCTTTTAGGTAGGAGTCACCGGAATTACCGTTTTTATCCTTATAAGTTGTTTTGATAGCAACAATCTCCTTGTCTGAATTTCTTTTGATTTTGGAAAATTTCAGGTCAATTCCGTGATTGTTCTTAAAGATTTTTGACTGTGCTTTCAAATAGTCATCAGTAGAGTTTTTATCGACTCTGACTTCATAATTGCTTGTCTGTTGCTTCTGAACTTTTCCGTCTTCTTTTTCCTGTGCAATAGTTTCTACCTGGAACTGGAGCATAAAGATTGTCAGCAATGGCAATACGATGGCGTACTTCCAGGAATTCCTCTTTTTGGATTGATTTGTGTTTAACATAACGATTCGTTTTTTGATTAATGATTGAAAAAAATGATTAGTAATTGGAATGCAGTGATGAGGTGCACTTACTTTTAATAATGTTTTCTGATAAATTATACGGTCCGGAACGGCTTTTAAAGCTGTTGAATCGGCAATAAATTCTAAATTCTGAACGATAGCTTTTTTATGTAGCCAGGCAAAAGGATTGAACCAAAATGCGATACAGAACAACTGGCTTAAAATCATATCTGCAGAATGCATTTGCGAACTGTGTACCTTTTCGTGTTCCAATATGTTTTCCAGTTCTTCTTTTTTAAAGTGATTCGAATTATAGACGATATAATTAAAAAATGAAAAAGGCGATTGTATCCTGTCAGTATCCACAAATTTGAATTTTCCGTGAAGCTCAACAGTCTGATTGCGGAAAATTTTTCGCAAGCCCCAAAAATCTTGGATAAATTTCACCAAAAAGAAAAACATTCCTATAAGATATACGCCAACTATAACATACAGCCAGTTAATTTCAAAGGCTGGTTCTTCAACCATAAGCGGCTCAGTAGTTATAACTGAGTTTTCTGATACCGTATGTAAGGGTGATGATAATCCGGCTTCAGCATTAGGAATAGCATCAAAAGCAATGGGTTCTTTTGCTGTTTCAATTGGAGCATATTTTACTGTGGCAGCGGGTTCAACCCAGATTGTCTTTACAAGAATTATCTTTGGTAAAAGCAATGAAGTTATTATTCCGGCCAAAAGGAACCATCTGTTGGCAGTAAAGAAAGTCTCTTTCCTAAGCAAAAAATAATAGGCTAAGAAAAATACGGCCAATAGGGCTGACGCTTTTGCAAAATATAGGATAAAGTTTTCCATATTTATTTCTTTTTTTCAATCATGTCTAAAATTTCGCGTAGCTCATCGGCAGAAATTTTTTCTTCCTTCGCAAAAAACGAAACCAGATTTTTATAGGAACTGTCAAAATAATTATCAATTGCGGTTGTCATAAAACGCTTTCTATAATCTTCCAACGCTACAATAGGATAATACTGGTGTGAATTTCCAAAAGCAGTATGCCCAACAAATCCTTTTTCCTCCAAAATCCTTACTATAGTAGATAATGTATTATAATGCGGCTGGTCTTCCTTAATTTCAGCCATTATTTCTTTAACGAAAGCTTTTTCGAGCTTCCATAAAATCTGCATTACTTCTTCTTCTTTGTTTGTTAACTTCTGCATCTTGTTACTTTTTTAATGGTTTTTCTCCTGAATAATTTTTAAATCCTATTCAGGAGATAATCCATATTCTAACTCTAACAAGACAAATGTATAACTAATTTTTTAGTTGACAAACTATTTTCTTAGTTATTTAACGTAAATTTTAGTTTTTTATTGTAAGGCTATCAAAAAGGAATACACAAAAATAATGGTTTATGGGTATTTTGTTGATTTGCAACTTTGCGACTTTGCGACTTTGCGAACAATTTTTTCACGCAAAGGCGCAGAGTCGCAAAATGGATATATAAAATGATTAAAGTCTAACTTTTCATGTCTTCTTTCATTTTATAGAGAAGCTTTAAATCGGTGTAATTTTTTAAATCTGTGGCTGGAATAAAAAGAGATACTAAGGTTCTGAAGCGCTAAGTTTATGTGTTGTATATATAAAATAGAAAATTATCGAAAATAGATTTCAGCACTTTCTTCCCAATCGTATAAACTTCCCGATAGTGAAAAAATCAGCTTATTTGTTTTGTGTAACTATTCTTTTGAGATACAATATGCTGGCACAGGAGAGGAGTCCTAAAACCCCCATTACCAACCAGTTTGTCGCATAGCCGTAGCGGGAAATAATTCCTAACCCCAATTTGGCGCTTGTAATATGTGCCAGGCTGAAACTCATGGTGAACAGGGCCATATAACGTCCTTCATGTCCTTTTGGAGCCCGACTCATAGCAAAAGAGTTGGTAAATGGGAAATTCAGTATTTCTCCAAAGGTCATAAAAAGCATGCTGACAATCAGTATGCCGGCCCAATTGTCAAAAAGCAGTACAAAAAAACTCACGCTTAACAGAAAGGTACCCCATAGTATGAGTTTCAGGCGATTGACCTGTTTTCTTTCGAGGGAAGTCACCATCGGCATTTCCAAAAAGAATATAAGCAGTCCGTTTAACGACATCAGTAATCCGGTTTGGAATTCTGTGATATGATACCACTCGGAATGGTAAAGCGGCAATGTTGAGAACAGCTGTAAGAAAATCAGGGCTGTTAAATAGCTTCCGAAAAGGAATATCCAGAAAGGACCATCCCAAAATACAGATTTTACAACCGCTTTTTCAGCATCCTCATGGTCTTGATGGGTAGCTAGTTTCTTTTCTTTCACCAATGTAGCAAAAATGAGTATGGAAATAATACAGGAAGCACCATCAACCCAAAACAAGCCTTTGTAGCCAATTCCCATAATAATCAGCCCTCCCAATGCCGGACCGGCGGCAAAGCCTAAATTTACTGCAAGCCGGACCAGTGAAAAAGCACGGGTTCTGTTTTCGGGTTTGGCATACGCTCCCAGAGAAACATACATGGCCGGACGAAACATATCTGCGATAAGCATAATACCAAACATGGCAAAACACATTCCTGTAAATGAAGTCACAAACTGCACAAAAATTAGCAGCAGACCACTGGTGAGCAGGCTGAAAATCATTATTTTGTAAAAACCAATCCTATCGGAAAGCTTTCCGCCAATCCAGGAACCAATCATTGACCCCAAACCAAAAAAGACCATAACCGTTCCAATGGCGTCATAGTCAAAATGCAAGTCTTCTTTCATATATTTCGAAAGGAATGGGAGAACCATTGTTCCTGTCCTGTTGATGAAAGTAATAAGTGCCAGTATCCAGATTTCTTTAGAAAATCCCCGAAAGGAATCTATATAGCGCTTGAAGGCCGTTTGGAGCATCAGATAGTCAATTTTTGACACAAAGTTACAAAGTTTGCTTCCCTTTTTTTGGAAAGCGTAATCGATAATTTTGCTTATTTTTGCATAAAAATTGAAATTCATGAAAAGCTTCTTCAACCTGCTGTTTTTATTGGTGTCGACCGTTTTGTTGGCACAAAAAAGTTTTGATAAAGAAGCTGTTGTTGCTTTCCAGAAAGAATTAAATGCGGAATATGCCGACTCGGTAAAAAGTCCCTTGCTAAAGAAAGATTTGAAAACATTTAAGGCTTTGGATTTTTATCCCATAAACGGAAATTTTTTCGTCAATGCAAAGTTCATAAGAACTCCGGATGAAAAACCTTTTGAAATGCCAACGACTACCTCCAGAAAACCCATGTATGTGAAATATGGTGAAGCCCATTTTTCGATAGACGGGAAAAAGTTCAAGGTAAATCTTTACCAAAGTCTGGATTTGAAAAAAATAGAAGAATATAAGGATGCATTGTTTTTGCCTTTTACAGACCTGACTTCCGGAGTTGACAGCTATGGAGGCGGAAGGTATATTGATTTGAAAATACCACAAGGCGATACAATCTCTATTGATTTTAATACGGCGTATAATCCGTATTGTGCCTATAATCATAAATATTCATGCCCGATTCCTCCACAGGAAAATGATCTTGCGATTGAAATTAAGGCAGGAGTGAAAAAATTTAAAAAATAAGCTTTGCTATACAATCTCCACACGCATAAATTCTCAAACCATCCCGGTTGTCTGGAATTGGTCAATCAATATCCGCAGGAATTCGATGCGTCCATTCCGTTGTATTCGATAGGGATTCATCCGTGGTATATTGTAGCGGATAGGGTTGAAGATGACCTTGCCGTTATAGAAGAAAAAATACAGACTTCCAATTGTCTGGCTGTTGGCGAATGCGGACTGGATAAAAGAATTGAAATTCCGTTTAGCCTGCAGGAACAGGTGTTTAGAAAACAATTGGCATTGGCTCAAAAATATCAAAAACCGGTGGTTATCCATTGTGTAGCATCGTTTCAGGAATTAATAGCCATCAGGAATGATTTAAAGATTACGGTTCCAATGATTATCCACGGATTCTCAAAAAATGAACAATTGGCCAGACAATTGCTGGACAATGGTTTTTATCTTTCTTTTGGTAAATATTTGTTGCGGAACCCGGAATTGGAATCGGTTTTTAAAAATGTTCCGGATAATCGTTTTTTCCTGGAAACGGATACGATTGAAGAAACAATAGAAGAAGTATATGCCGTAGCTTCGAAGTACAAAGGCAAAAATCCTGAAGATTTGCAGGGAATTGTAGAGCAGAATTTTAAAAATGTTTTTAAAAAATAAGTACAAAAATAAATTATAGAAAATGGCGCAGTGGACAGAAAGAGCCGAATTGTTGTTCAAAAAAGAAGGTCTTGAAAAATTAAAGAATTCCAACGTATTGATTGTTGGAGTAGGTGGTGTAGGGTCTTTTGCAGCTGAATTTATTGCCAGAGCGGGTGTTGGAAAAATGACAATTGTTGATGGTGATGTTGTTGATATTACCAATATTAACCGTCAGCTTCCCGCATTGCATTCTACCGTAGGCAAGCCAAAAATTGATGTGGTTGGTGACCGTCTGATGGATATCAATCCGGAATTACAGCTAACCAGAATAAAAGAGTTCCTTTCGCCGGAAAGGGCTTTTGAGATTGTTACGGATGAATTTGATTATGTGATGGACTGTATTGACAGTATTACACCAAAATTAAACCTGATTATTGCTTCCAAACGCAAAAAAATAAAAATTGTCAGCAGTATGGGCGCCGGAGGCAAAATGGAAGCAGGTAAAGTAAAAGTAACCGACATCAGTAAAACCAAAAACTGCTATCTGGCAAAGGCTATTAAAAGAAGATTGAGAGAAGCCGGAATTGATAAAGGTGTGAAAGCTGTTTATTCCTATGAAATCCAGGACCCGAATAGTTTGAGAATGACAGACGGTTCCAACTTCAAAAAATCATTCTACGGAACCAATAGCTATATGCCGGGATTATTCGGGCTTCATGCGGCAGAAACGGTAATCCGATACCTGTTGAAGAAAGAATAAGAACTAAACTACTCAAAACACACAACACAATAATGATAAAAACTGTAATTTTTGACATGGACGGCGTTATCGTTGATACGGAACCCGTTCACAGATATGCCTATTTCCAGCATTTTGATGAACTGGAAATTTCTGTAACCGATGACCTGTTTGCTACTTTTACCGGAAACTCTACACGAAATGTTTTCCAGAAACTAAAACATGCTTTTGGTCTGGACCACGATGTCGAGGATTTGATACAGAGAAAGAGAAATATTTTTAATGATGCTTTTGATACTAAAAAAGACCTCCACCTTATAGAAGGAGTTGAGGATTTGATAAAAGACCTTTATCAAAACGGTGTTCAGCTTATAGTAGCATCATCGGCTTCAAAGGTAACAATAGAACGCGTTTTTAACCGTTTTAAGCTGCATCAGTATTTTTCGGATATTGTGAGTGGTGAAGATTTTCCGAAGTCAAAACCGCATCCGGCTATTTTTGAATATGCGGCTTCTTTAGCAATAGGAAAAAAAGACGAATGCATTGTTATAGAAGACAGTACCAACGGAGTTGAAGCTTCGGTTGCAGCAGGAATTTTTTGTATAGGTTACAGAAGCGCAAACACCAAGCTTCAGGATTTGTCAAAAGCAGACAGGATTATCAATCATTTTAACGAGCTAAACGCCGAAAAGATTAAGAATTTAAAGTAAAATAAAAATGGTTAAGACCGTAATTTTTGACATGGACGGTGTTTTAGTCGACACCGAACCGGTTCATTATGATGTGAGTTTATTGCAATTTAAAGATTTGGATATTACAGTTCCGGATGAAATGTACCACACTTTCACAGGAAACTCCAATAAGATGATTTATCAGAAAATCAAAGATAATTTTCAATTGGTTCATGAAGTAGAAGAACTGATTGAAGCCAAAAACAAACTTTTTATAGAGGCTTTTGATAAAAAGGAAGACCTGTATCTGATGCCGGGCGTTAAGGAACTTATTATTGATTTATACAATAACGGTATACAGCTGATAGTGGCTTCCTCTTCTGAAATGGCCATTATCAACAAGGTTTTTGAGCGTTTCGGATTGAATCCGTATTTCACGCACAAAGTCAGTGGTGAGGATTTTCCTGAATCCAAACCCAATCCGGCTATTTTCTTAAAAGCGGCTTCCTATTCAAAAGCGCCTATCAATGAATGTATTGTCATTGAAGACAGTACCAACGGAATTACGGCTGCTAAAGCGGCGGGAATTTTTTGTATTGCCTACAAGGGTGAAAGCGGAACAGGGCAGGACCAGTCGAAAGCAGATATGGTGATAACCGATTTCCGGGATTTGAATTTTGAGAAAATCAAAAATATAAATGCATAAAACAAAAGCAGTCGTTATCCGACTGCTTTTTTATATACTACCAGGCATCTTTCCCGTGCTTCCTTATGGTCGATTATTGGCCTGTAGTCCAATTGCTCAAACTCCGGAACCCATTTTCGGATGTATTTTAAATCTTTGTCAAATTTTCTAACCTGTTCGCTTGGGTTAAAAATCCGGAAATAAGGAGCGGCATCGACACCGCTTCCTGCAGCCCACTGCCAGTTACCTATATTGCTGGATTGTTCATAATCCAATAGTTTTTCTGCAAAATACGCTTCACCCCAACGCCAGTCAATTAACAAGTGCTTACATAAAAAGCTGGCCACAATCATTCGAACGCGGTTGTGCATGGTTCCTGTAGCATTCAATTGCCGCATTCCGGCATCGACTATTGGATAGCCGGTAGTTCCTTCACACCAGCTTTGGAATTCGGTTTTATTGTTACGCCATTGGATATGGTCATATTTCGGACGGAAACTTTCTGTGACCGTGTTTGGAAAATGCCAAAGAATCTGCATAAAAAACTCCCGCCAAATCAGTTCATTTAAAAAAGTTTCTTTTCGGTGTTTGAGCGCTGTTTTTACAATCTTTCGGATACTGACAGCACCAAACCGCAAATGAGGACTTAAATGAGACGTGCCCTCTATACCGGGAAAATTACGGGTTTCGGCATAATTTTCAATTAGCGCGCTTGAAATATTATAGTCGGCAACTTTTATCCCGGATGCTTCAAATCCGATCTCTTTTAGTGAAAGATACGGATAGGAATGTTGGGCTATTTCAGCCAGTTTCTTTTCAGAAGGAAAGGATTCGGTAAGCTTTTCATTAAAGTTTTCTTTCCATTTCTTAGAATAGGGCGTAAACACAACATAAGGTTTACCATCTTCTTTTATCACTTCTTCTTTTTCAAAAATCACCTGGTCTTTGAAAGTATGGAAGGCTATATTTTTTGATTTTAAAAATGCGCCAACTTCCGCATCCCGTTTTTGGGCATAAGGTTCATAATCGTGATTGGTGTAGACGGCATTTATCTCTGCATTTTCAGCAACCAGTTTTTTAAAAACGTGTATGGGGTCATCATGAAAAACAGCCAGTGATTTATGGTTTTGTTTTAGGATGGCCTGTATATTGTCCAGCAATGCGGAAATAAAAGTCACGCGGGCATCATCTTTAGGAAGTTCACTAAGGATGTTTTTGTCAAATATAAAAACAGGAAGTGTGGCATTGTTTGATAATGCCTCAAACAATGCCTTGTTATCATCTAAACGTAAGTCACGTCTGAACCAGAATATATTCATGATTTAGGATTTAAATTCGCCAAAAATTTCGATGAGTTTTTTTCGCCTGTAAGCAAAGATTTCATCCAGCTTTGGCTTGACTATAAATGGATGTGCCAATTGGCCCAATAGCCCCATAGGCAATTTATAATGAACAATATCTTCCATTTCAACACCGCCCGGAATCGCTTTTAGAAAATGCTTGTGGTGCCAAAAGGCATAAGGACCGAAACGTTGTTCGTCAACAAAGAATTTTTGTTCCTGAACATGTGTGATTTCAGTAACCCACTGCATTGAAATTCCAAATAACGGAGTGATTTTATAATGGATAATCTGCCCGGCAAACATCTCCTTTTCATCACCCGAAAGCGTCTTGAATTGCATGGATTTGGGAGTGATTATTTCCAGATTTTTAGGATTGGAAATAAATTCCCAGGCCGTTTCTATTGAAACAGGAAGTTGTTGTTTTGTATATAGTGTATATAATTTCATACTACAAAAATACAATATTGTTTAATTTAAATTTAATTAGGTTAAACAAAAAGCTGTTTTTTCTTGGTTTTATTTAACATTTAAATGACTTGAAATTATTAAATTCGCAAAAATCAAAATCTAATAATTTATTATGAAAAAGATAGTTATTGCCGCAGGATTACTTTTAATCACATTGACGGCCAATGCTCAAGTAAAAACGCCTCAGGCAAGCCCGAAATCTGACATTACTCAGGTAGTCGGATTAACAGATGTACATATCGAATATTCTCGCCCCAGTGCAAAAGGAAGGGCTGTTTTTGGAGATTTGGTTCCTTTTGGGAAAACATGGAGAACCGGAGCCAATGGCAATACTATAATCACATTTAGTGAAGATGTAAAAATAGGAGGAAAAGACCTTCCAAAAGGAAGCTACAGCCTTTTTACGGTTCCAAGAGCAGACTCATGGGATGTTATTTTCTATAAAGACACCAACAACTGGGGATTACCGGCAGAATGGAATGAAAATAAGGTAGCATTAAGAACAAGCGTTAAGCCGGAAAATCTGAACAGAAATGTTGAAACTTTTACCATTGCGGTAAATGGAATCAGCAACGATTCAGGAAGTCTGGAAATTTCATGGGAAAAAACGCTTGTAGCCGTTAAGTTCGATGTTCCTACGCAAAAAACAGCTATGGCAAGTATCGAATCTACTTTGGCAGGACCCAAAGCAGATGATTATTTCGCTTCAGCACAATATTTTTACCAGTCAAACGGTGACATGAACAAAGCCCTGACCTGGGTTAATGCTGCTATCGAGAAAACAAAAGGAGAAGCTCCTTTTTGGTACCTGAGACAAAAATCATTAATTCAGTCTAAACTGGGAGATAAGAAAGGTGCTATCGAAACAGCGAAATTATCTTTGGCTGCTGCAGAAAAAGCAAACAATGCTGATTATGTGAAAATGAACAAAGACAGCATCAACGAGTGGAGCAAAAAATAATTCCATAAACACAAACAAAAAGCCGATTGCATTGCAATCGGCTTTTTTTATGCTTTGATTTCTTTAGAATTTTTGAAATACTGAATACTTACGGAAATAATGATGGTAATGACAACCCCAATAAAGTTAAGCCATAAGTAACTCAGTTTTTCTTTGCCCGGAGGAAAGATGTATATCGCAAAATAATAAATTACGAATATGGCTATCTGGCTGAATACGGCTGCCCAGAATACGGCCTGTGCCCTCACATATTTAATATAGAAGGCAATCAGGAAAATACCCAGAATAGTACCATAAAATATAGAACCGATAATATTGACAAACTGAATCAGGTTTTCAAATAAGGTTCCGAAACAGGCAAATAAGATGGCGATGATACCCCAAAGCAGCGTAAAACCTTTTGAAGCCCTCACGAAATGCGCTTCAGATTTCTCCGTTTTTATGTTTCTCTTATAGATGTCAATTACAGTTGTCGAAGCTAACGAGTTGATCCCGGCAGCTGTCGAAGACATGGCAGCACAGATAATCACGGCCAGTAAAAGCCCGATAAATCCTTTTGGCAGGTAGTGAATTATGAAGTGAATAAAGACATAATCGCTGTCTGTAGTCTTATTCTTTTTATTGGCTTTGCTAATCAGGACTTTGGCCTGTTCACGAATTGTTTTTTCTTTTTCTGCTAAGGCAATAATCCTGTTTTTGAGTACCTTATTGTCTGTTTCTATATTCAGCTGGTTGACATAAGCCAATGTCACTTCTTTTTTTTCTGAAGCAATATCAACCAATTCGTTTTCGAGTTTTTTGTAATCACCGGCATATACTGATTTTTCAATACTTGCCTTACTGTTCGGATTAAAGTTAATTGGAACCGACTGGAATTGGAAAAAGACATAGACCATAACCCCAACCAGAAGAATAAAGAATTGCATTGGTACTTTCAAAAGTGCGTTAAATACAAGTCCCATCTGGCTTTCTTTTACCGATTTACCTGAAAGATAGCGTTGTGCCTGCGACTGGTCTGTTCCAAAATAGGAGAGGGCTAAAAACAGACCTCCCGTGATTCCGGTCCAGACCGTATATCTTTTTTCCTTGTCTAACGAAAAATCAAGGATATTCATTTTGTCATTTACGCCGGCAATCTGTAATGCATTATTAAAGGAAACTTCTTTAGGAAGCAGGCTCAATATGATGAAAAAGGCAATAAACATCCCCGACATGATGATAAACATCTGTTGTTTTTGGGTAACATTTACGGCTTTTGTACCGCCTGTCATCGTGTAAATGATAATCAGTATACCAATAATGATATTCATCAGGTTCAGATTCCAGCCCAATATGGATGACAATACGATGGCGGGTGCATAAATCGTGATTCCGGTTGAAAAGCCTCTCTGAATCAGGAATAGTATAGCAGCAAGAGAACGTGTTTTAAGGTCAAAACGCTGTTCCAAAAACTCATAGACCGTATAAACTTTAAGTTTGTGGTAAATAGGTATGAAAGTGATACAGATAATTATCATCGCCAACGGCAATCCGAAATAGAACTGCACAAACCCCATCCCATCATTAAATGCCTGTCCGGGAGTAGAAAGAAAAGTAATGGCGCTGGCCTGAGTTGCCATAACGGAAATTCCTACGGTGTACCACGGCGTTTCGTTGTTGCCCAGAATATAATCCTGTACGTTTTTGCTGCCCCGCGTTTTCCATGCGCCATAAAAAACGATGAAAAAAAGCGTAATGATTAAAACTACCCAGTCAATTGCCTGCATTTATGAAAAATATTGCATTATAAAATAAAAAATCAGAATGTACAGGGCATTCATTACAAGCACCAGGGTGTAATTTCTTTTCCAGCTTCTTAATTTCTTTTCTTTCATTAATTTATGATTTGTCCTTTTTTCCTATAGAGATAAGGTTGGTAAACAGCTTAAATGCTCCCGGGACTCCGGCCGGAAGTTCGCGGAAAAAGCTTAATCCTGTGTAAATATAATATCCTTTTCCGTAATTTGCGACTAAAAGGCTTCCTTGTTTTTCAGTTTCTCCTAAATCTTTCATCCCCAATATAGGCGTAAATTCAGGAGCCCATTTGTCAGGAAAATACAATCCTCTTTCCTGAACCCAGCCCTGGAAATCGGCTTCTGTTATTTTATTAGGATGGTTTAATACCGAATGCGTTGCGTTTAAAAAAGAAACTTTTGCATTTTCATCCGTCACCCTGTCGCTGGAAATATTCAATTCGTAAGGAGAAAAATCAGGAACGTTAAAGCCGTTAAATCCACGTCTGCCGGAAGTATTATACTGTACGACCATAGTTCCTCCGTTTTTAACATAATCTAAAAGATAACGTTGTTTGAATTGAAGGTCGGTAATAACATTATACGCCCTGATTCCCATAACAATGGCATCAAATCCGGACAAAGCCGTTTCTGTAATCTCAGCAGGTTTTATAATTCTTACATCATAGCCAATCTGTTTCAGGCTTTGCGGAATTTCATCTCCGGCTCCTTCGATATAGCCGATAACCTGTCCGCTTTTTTTAATATTTAATCGGACAACCGAAGCTTCAGATGGCATCAGTACCGATTGTTTCGGGATGTGGTCGTATTGGATGGTCGTTAATTTCTGCGTATATTTTTGTCCGTCAACAGTAATTACCGGAGCAATGATGCCTTTATTTTCATAGGAAGGCGGTGTTACGTTAAATACCACAATCTTTTCATCGTTTTTCATCGCGATGTCAAAATCGATTTTGTCGGGAGAAACAGTCCAGCCTTGAGGAACCTGCAGGCTGATGTTTCCTTTTAAGTTGGCTTTTCCGGATTTTACCCTTACGGAAATCGGTTTTGTTTTGGAATCGGAGAAAATGGTGACCTCATCAATTACCGTAGCCGTGGCTTCCGGCAATACTTCAAAAGGCTGGTAGATTTCGCCTTTTTCCGGGTCGGAAATTTTATAGACAATTTCTCTGTAGATATCCAGTGGTTGTCCGGCAATTTTAAGGCTCCATTTTAATTTGAGCTTTTCAGAATCCGGTCGTCCTATCATGGCCCTGTCTTTGACGGTATACATTCCCAATGTTCCTTTTTCATTTAGCCAATACGGAGAAGTGTAGGGAGTAGAGGCAAGCGTATGTAATTTTTTTTCGGTCTTGAACGGTTTGTTCTTATCCAGTTTTTTTCCTTGAATGATTCCATTTTCAGGATTATTAAGGAAAGTCACGGCAACCAGTTCAACATCCTGTGCGCCCTGGTTTACGGCTTCAAGCTTTAAAGTAAAATCGCTGTCCGGATTTGTGCTTTGTTCTGAAGAAACACCTTCAAAAAACAATCCTGCCGAAGCCATGATAATATTTTCCAATTCCTGTTTTTTGATGGTCCTCCAATGTTCGTCTTCCAGTTTGCTGACCAAATGGTAGGCCTCGATTAATTTCGGGATATGAACAGACGGGTCTTTGAAATTGAAATGCGCCTCAATATCGTTCAGGATTTTTCCAATAGCTTCGCCTCCTTTTACTCTTGACCAGGTGGTATTGATGCCTTCAAACAGGTTGTTTTTATCTTTAGCCAAGTCGCCTTTTAGAAATTCAAGATATTCCATCTCATCTCCACGCGTTCCTATAGTACCAAAACCCTGGCATTTGTGCTGGCTTCGGCTCAACGCGGCTATTTCGCCATTGCTTTTACCCTTAATTCCAAAATAAACACCTGCATTGATAGTGGCCATTTTGCTTTTATCGGCCTGTGCGAATTTTTCTTCGGAGCCGTAAAACCACCATGAGGTATTAAAAAATATTCGTTTTGGCTGCCAGGTTTTTAAGGAAGAAAGCTGCTCAGGAAAACTGTTTTTATTTCCGGCAAGGTCAAAAGCTTCCATGCTTAACATGGCAGAAGCAGTGTGATGTCCGTGAGTGGTTCCCGGGCTTCTGTGGTCAAAACGGTTAATGATAATATCAGGTTGGAATTTTCGGATGGCTAAAACTACATCGCTCAACACCTGATTCTTGTCCCAAATGGAAAAAGTTTCGTTAGGCTCTTTGGAAAAGCCAAAATCGTTGGCCCGTGAAAATAGCTGTTCACCGCCGTCAATTCTTCTCGCTGCCAATAGTTCCTGTGTTCTTAAAACGCCAAGCAATTCGCGAAGTTCAGAACCAATCAGGTTTTGTCCTCCATCTCCACGCGTTAATGACAAATAAGCGGTTCTGGCTTTTACTTCATTAGAAAAATAGGAAATCAGTTTGGTGTTTTCATCATCAGGATGTGCGGCTACATATAAAACCGACCCTAAAAAGTTAAGTTTTTGTACCTGTTCGTAGATTTCACCAGAGCTTAATTTTTGCGGTTTCTGGGCATTTACCGTACAGAATGAAAGAAGAAAAAGGATGAGGGAGTGGTAAGCAGTTTTTGGTATCATTTTGATTTTATGGAACTAACTTTCAAACTTACATAAAAAAGTAGAATTATAATCGTGTTCAATAAAAATTAAGATTTTCCTAATTTCTCTTTTTTAATGGAATAAAAAATTAAAGAAGTAAGAAAATGTGTAGTTTTTAAGTATTGGATTGTATTTTGATTTTTAGTTATTGTTAATGGTGTATGAGTAATGCTAAAATTACTAAAAAAGATTTATTGATTGTTTGAAACCTTTATGACTTTTTAAATCAGTGTATTTTTTAATTCGTAATAATTTGAGATTAAAAACGCAATTCAAATAATTTCTGTCAAAATCAGCTTTTAGCTGCTATAAACTTCCCAAATAGTCATTAACATTTATTTTGGAGCTAATATATTATGCTCAATTGAAAATTTTAAGTATTGTTCTGCCAGCTCATCTAAATCTAATCCTAATCCAGAATTTGCGTTTATACTATCTTTTAATTGAAAATTAATTGTATACGATATAAAGGGCTCTTTTGCAAACAGTTGTTTCTCTTTTTTATCTAATGGCTGAATTGCTCTGTACAGTTCTAGTGCATCATAATTCTTTGCTTCGAAGGAAGTTTCTGAAGCTGTTATTTCTTGTCTTTTAGGTAAAAAATTAAATTCTTTTTTCCATTCAACATATATTTCTTTGTTTTCTATGCGCTTTTGCGAAAAATCCGTTTCATTAATAATATAGAAATATTCGAAAGTAAATAAAGTTAAATTAATAAGTGAATGTAATAGGATGGCTCTTTTGAGATTGAAATTTATTACAATCCACAATAAAATTGCTCCAAAACCAATTTGAAAAAAAATACTGTTAAATGCTAATAAAGAAGTAAAATCTGATATTTTGTAATGCATTACTCCAAAAAAGATGATAGATACTATAAAAATAAAGTTATTTTCTTTTCCCTTGTTGATGATAAGAAGTAATAGAAATAATAAGAAAAGACTAAGATTTATGATGTTAAAGAATATTATAACATATAGAAGTAGGATAACAAGGGATAAAATCTGAAGTTTCTTGATTTTACTAAAATACCCTCTAAAAGCTATTTCTTCAAAAACAGGAGCTATGATTATTCCAAAAAGCAATATTGGTAAAAAGGCTCCATTAATATCTTGTCTTGAATTAAGATATTCGCCATCAAAAAAATATAAGATTAAACTTCCCAGCAAAAGACACCCTATTCCAGAATATAATATCCAATTTTTAATTCTCATAAGAATATATTTTAAATTAATTACCTTAATCTATTAATTTTTAAAAATGACTTTTTCAAACAGCTTGATTTTAATAAAGCATTTCACCACATGATTAAAAATTAGTGTTTTTCTGTTTGATAAGAAAATGGCTAGCTTTAATGTGTTATGGGAGTGTTGAAACACATTTTATTATGAAAAGAATGCTATCCATGAGGACAAAACTACGAAATTCACTGAAACTCTAAAAGAAGATATTGCAAATAAGAATCAAAAAAATAAAGGCGAATTAAAAAACTATATTTGTTTCATAATTTTCCGGATGTGTTTTTCTTACTAAGACTTTAACAATAAAGGAGAGCTGTCAGGCTCTCCTTATTTTATTAGTCATCATGGCGATGCTTGTGATGTTTTTTATGTTTTTTGTAATGCTTGTGGTCGTCATGATAGTGGTGAACTTCTCTTACGACAACCGGACGTGGTCTCGGTCCTCTGTAATATTTAACCTTATGGGTATTGAAGTGGGCATAAGGTCTTGATCCATGGTAATCCGTCAGTACTACTTTATAACCGTTGTACAAATCATAATTACGGTATCGGGTTGGCAAATATCGGGCTCTTACCCAGGTTCCGTTGTTGATGTAGATAAAATTCGAGGCTCTGATATCGTAATAGGCTTCAATGTCAGGAAGATAATAATAATTTGCTTCTGTGTATCCAACCGGACCCCAATCTGGACGACTTCCGATACTTACATTAACAGATACTTGTGCTTCAAGCGTACCGGCCATTAAAAGGCCCAATCCTGCAATTAATACTTTTAGAGTTTTCATAGCGCTGTATTTTTAGGTTCTTCGTTGGAGAACAAAAACCAATAATGATGCCAACACAATTTTTTTAAGAAATATTTAACTAATCGTAAGGTACGGTTTGCGGTTTTCCAAATTCAAAATTCGGCATTCCGAAATCGGTTGTTTTAAAAGAATTGGTTTGCATATTCCCACTACCATCAATAGGAACACTAGGATAATACGAGAAAGAAAACTGAAAGGAATTGAACACCAGAAAGTCATTACTGATTATAACGCCAATGCCAATTTGGGAATAGGCTTTTCCTTTATAGAGGTTGTTGTTTTCGTTGCTCAGCAGGCCAATCGTATAGGTAAAGAAAGGATTAAAACGGAATCCTCCCAAGTTCCAGGGTGAATAGGATTGGGTTTGCAGCGTTAATAATGCTTTTTTAGTACCCCGCAACTTATAGCTGCTAAAACCCGGTATGCCGTTTTCTTCATTGAGGTCTACCCGGTCTGCAACCGTAGGAAAGCGGTTGTTACCTATTACCAGTCTTGGTTTCACAAATTGCCTCAGCCTCCAATCGCCCAATTCAATAAGATTTGTAAAATAATTGGCCTCAACAGAAAAGACAGTTTGCTGTGTGATTGGGCCTCTAAAGAAGGTACCATATTCAACATTGGTACTAAAATAGCCCCATTTGAAATATTGCCCGAAAGAGAAGCGACCACCCACATACAGTCGGTTGATGTGGTTTTTATTCTGATGGCCTACCGTGAGTGCATATACTTTTCCAATGGCAACGTCTTCTGTAATGCCGTAATTGAAAAGGTATTTATCCTGAATAAATTTTCGGGAAGTGATACCAAATCCCACCAGGTAGAAATTTTCGTCAGAGAAATACTTTAGGCTGTCGTATTCCGGCGCAGGGAATTCGCTGTAATTTTTTCTCACGAACCGGAATGAAGTAATGAAATTGGTGGTTCGGTCTTCTTCAGAATTTCCCTTGAATATTTGGGTCGATTTTCCTACCCAGGCATCCTGGGTTCCCACTTTAAAATTTTGTGCCGCATAACGTCCGGTAGCATCCGGTAAGGAATCAACCGTAAAATCCTGACCAATATAGACTCCGGCTCCCCATTTGGCAAAAGGAGAGAAGAAAGGACGGTCAACGGAAATACTTTTGGAGTAGTTATTATGCTCATCAACACGATAGGCGAGCGATGTCCGGATATAGGTATTAAGAATGTTAGGAATCGTATATCGCGTACTAACGGCACTCCTTCCATTGTCAAACCGCTGTCGGTAGGTATTATCCAATTCATGTCCTGTTCCTAAAAAATTTCGTTCCGTAAGCTCAAAAGTAGTCTTGGAAGTCGACCCGGAAGCATTCGGAATCAGGCTCCAGGAATCCAATGCCCTGATATAAATATCAACAGAATCAGCATTTGTTCCTACCAATCGGGTAGTAAAGTCAACGCTTCGTATATATCTTTGGCTTCTGATTAAACGTTCGGATTCTTTGACGAGAAGCGAATCCAGTGGCCTGTTTTTTCGAATAAGTAACAGGTTTTTTATTGTGAGCTGGCGGGTTTTGATATGGACGTTATTTCCAAACCGTTCAAATCCGTTACGGGCTTTTTTAGTCGTATCTTTTTCAGAAAACCCAAAAGGGTCAAGCGTTGTGATATAGATATTCCGGATAATTTTTCCTTCATACTGGCTGTAGCTTTTAAGTACGACTTTATCTTTCTGCCTGTTTTTCGGTTTTTTTGAATCTACGGGTTTGAAAATAAGCTTATGGAGGAATTTGGTAAAACCTCTTTTTTTAGAATAGCGTTCAATGTCCCGATAGCCTTTCAGAGAATCTCTTTTCACGGGCTTTTCCTGCGCATGCGAATAGTGGCAGCAGCACAGAGTCAACAGGAGTAAAAAGAATCTGATTTTCTTAAGCATTGGGCAATTTTTACTATTTGGGATGACCTTGGTTAAAGTGAAGTTACAAAATAGCATCCAGATTATGCTTATGTAAAGCAAAGTAAGATGCTAATCCATGAATTCCCGTTCCTCCCGTGTGGTATTCACAATAGAAACGCCCTTTTGTAGTAATAGATTGTTTGGATAGGTTACGAGTTCTCCTTCCTTGGTTCTCAAATAGGTATGGAAAGCCTTGATATCGTCAATTTCTCCTTCCAGCGGGAAATCCTTATCGTGGATTCTGATAGTATCACCAATTTTGAAAGGAAAGGAAAAAAACAATATTATCCCTGCCGTTATGTTACTCAGTATAGACCATTGGGCAAAGAAAGCAACGCCAATGATGGTAATGACAGAAGTAAAGGCAATATAGATGTCGTTTGTTCGGACGCCCCAAATCATAAAGACACCGGCCAAAGTTATAGCCATAATAACAATGCTGATGTACTTGCTGACCAGAATAGCACGATGCTCGTTAATTTCTGCATGCTTGGCGTATCGTTTTATCAGGGTTGTAATAATAAAACGAATAATTGTTACGCAAACCAGCAGTACGATTGTGCTTACAATCTTTGGAGTATTTTCTTCGAAAAAGGACATTTTCTAGCTGTTTTTCCCAAAGGTAGTGAAATATTCATAAACTTTTTGGACGGGAAGCCCCACTACATTAGAGTAGGAACCTTCTATTTTGCTAATGCCTATGATGCCAATCCACTCTTGAATGCCGTAAGCTCCGGCCTTATCATACGGCTTAAAATTATCAAGATAGTAGGCAATGGCTTCGTCTGATAAATGGGCAAAAGTAACTTTAGTAACCTCATTAATGATGTCGGTTTTTCCGTTATGCCTGAAACATACGGATGTATAGACTTCATGGGTGGAATCCGACAAGGCTCTCAATATTTGGAACGCATCATCATAATCTTTAGGTTTTCCCAAAGCTTTTCCGTTATGCCAGACAATTGTATCGCTGGTTACCAAAATATCGTTTGGAGCCAATTCATCCTGAAAAGCATCGGCTTTTAGTTTAGCCAGAAAATCAGTGATTTCGGAAGCTTTGAGATGTTCAGGATAGATTTCGTCTACTTCTTTCAGGCGTACTTCAAAATCCAGATGCATGTCCTTAAAGAACTGCTGTCTTCTTGGTGACCCTGATGCCAACAGGATAGTGTAGTTTTTTAAATGAGGATTAAGCATATTTGATATTGAAATTAATAACGGCTATAGAAAGGATTCCGAAGAAAATAACAAACTTTAATACCCTGCTCAGATGATGGAAATCTTTTTGTTTTTTGGCAGAAAACATCTTGATGGTAAAGTAGAGTAGCGGTGCCAATATAAATAAGAAACCATAAGCGGAAGCATAAAACAGGTTGTTGGAATAGAGATTTTCATTAATGTAATAAACAATCAGTCCCAACGGAATAAAGCTCAACCCGAAAACTACCTTGCCCGTTCTGGCTAAGCCTAAAGCAATAGGAAGCGTATTCATTCCCAGATTATAGTCACCGTTCACGTCTTCCATATCCTTAACAATTTCGCGGATAAAATTGATGATAAAGGCAAATACGGCATAATCAATAAGGATATTGAAAATAATGCCCATACCAGCCTGGGTTTCCGGTACAACCATTGGCAGCAAGTCAAAAATCCCGATAATAAGAATGCTCAATGAAAGCAAAAGCGCAATAATAATATTGCCAATCAGCAATGTCTGTTTTAAACCATTGGCGTATACATATAATGTAGCGGCAATAATAACAAATATGGCGGCAAAGTTAGGTTTGTGAATCGCATTAGCCAGATAAAAACCAATACCAACGCCTATAACATTCAGGGCAATATAAATATTATATCCCATGCTTTCTGAAATCTGTTTTCCAATTACCACATTGTCCGGTTTATTGATTTCGTCCGTGGCCTGGTCAAAAATGTTATTTATAAGATAACCGCCGGCCGCAATACATACGGTTGAAAATACCAGAAGTGCAAACTGCCAGTCCTTTAAGGCAAGAGGAATGGACTGTGATTCTAAAAATCCGTATCTGAAAACCAATTGCATTATGGCAAGCATAATGAGGTTTTGGTAGCGTATTAGTTTTAAAAAAGACATAGGTTACTGTTCAGTAAATTATTAATCGTGTTTTCCGTTGAAATATTGCATCCATTTTCCCTGTACGCGCATTACCTGTTCGATAACATCACGCACGGCTCCACGGCCGCCATTTTTATGAGAAACGTAAGTGCAGATTTCTTTGATTTCAGGGCTCGAATCCAACGGACAGGTAGGAAGACCCACCAGTTTCATCACATGGTAGTCAGGAATGTCGTCACCCATATAAAGCACCTGTTCCGGTTTGATATTATAAATATCCGTATATTCCTTGAATGCCTCAACTTTGTCAGGACAAGCCAAATGGATGTCTGTGATGCCAAGATTTCGCAATCGGATTCGGACGCCTTCGTTACTTCCGCCAGAAATAATACAGACATGGTAGCCACTTTCTACTGCTGCTTTCATAGCAAAGCCATCGCGAATATTCATAACGCGGAGCATTTCGCCGGTTGGAGTAATATGGACAGAACTATCGGTCAGAACGCCATCGACATCAAAAATAAAAGTTGTGATGTCGTTCATGATTTCTTTATAACTTTTTGACATTAGATTGTTGAATGGAATGTGTTAGTATTTTATAGATTTCTTTTTGTGTATTGTCTGTAAGTAACGCCAAATGGACCTGAATGGTATTGAGGTCGTTTCTTTTTGCCGGTCCGGTTTGGGCTTCTAATGGTGAAAGATGCTGCACTTTATTGGCGGTTTCGGCAATCAGCGGTTTGAGAATTTCAAATGGTAGCTGGTGTTCAGCACAAATCTCTTTCCCGATCTGATAAAGATGATTGGTGAAATTGTTGACAAAAACAGCGGCAACATGCAGCGATTTTCTTTGTTCAGAGCTAATCAGGTAATGCTTGGAACCAATAGCTTCGGCAACATTTTCTAAAATGGTATAATCATCGTCAAACTCGCTTTCCATGCATATTGGTAGGGTAGAAAAGTCGACTTCCTTGTTTTTCGTAAAGGTTTGTAACGGATAAAAAACGCCCCTGCGGTTTTTCGGATGTAGTTCACTCAAAGGAACACTACCGGAAGTATGCACAACAAGTCGGTTCTCAAACGGAAGACTTGAAGAAACCTCAGCAATGGCGCTATCAGAAACAGCAATGATATAGATATCTGCTTCTAAAAATTGACTATGGTCATTGATTATTTTTGAATCCTCAACCAGATGCGAAAGGCTTTCCTTTTGTCGTGAGAAAACTTGTGACAGCTCAATTCCGTTGCTTTTTTTAAAAGCATGGATAAGATGCTGTGCCACATTTCCGGAACCGATTATAGTTGCTCTAATCATGCCGCTAATTTAGGGATTTAGTTATGAATTACAAGGAAGGTTTATTTCAATAATTCCTTTAGGTTTAACAGACTCTTAGAATAAAGAAGGCAATTAAATCACTACATTTATAATAGCCAATAAGTAAAGGATTTAAGAAGTTTTAATGTAGGAGGATTATGAAAAAGTTTAAACTGGCAGTTGAAGCCTGCCTTGCCTGTTTTGGTGCCTGTGAAGTCTGTGCCGCCAATTGTATCGAAATGAATGATAAGAATCACCTGCACTGTATTTTGCTTTGCCGTGATTGTGCAGAAATTTGCATTCTTTGTGTCAAGTTCTGTTCCAGGAATTCCGGGTTTTCAACTGCCCTGATGAAGTTGTGCGCTAAAATCTGTACCGCCTGTGCCGTAGAATGTGAAAAATTTGCCCATCACGCTCATTGTAGGGAATGTGCTGAGGCTTGCAGGAAATGTGCTGCTGCCTGTAGTTTTAAATGGTAACGCAATACGCCCAATTATTTCATGAGGTTTCAGGATTTTTGATGCAGAATTAAAAATGACTTAAAATATTTAGAAAAAATTAACAAGGAATTACGAAAAACGCAGGAGTAGGATTAACGGTTGTATCAAACATTTTTCCTTATTTTTGTGGCACTTTTTAAACTATGTAATTCCACTTTCCATGGATAAGATTTTTTCCTTCCTGTTTTCCACACGTTTAATGGCTGTTTTATTTATCGTTTTTGCAGCTGCAATGGGAATCGGTACTTTTATTGAAGACGCTTACAATACCGATGTTGCCCGGATTTTAATTTATAACAGCTGGTGGTTTGAGGCAATTATGTTTCTCTTTCTGATTAACTTTATAGGAAATATCAAGAAATACCAATTACATAAGAAGGAAAAATGGGCTACGTTATTACTCCATCTTTCCTTCATTTTTATTTTAATAGGTGCTTTTGTAACCCGACACATCAGTTATGAAGGGATGATGTCTATTGCAGAAGGTGCTTCTGAAAATCAGGTTTACTCTGAAAAAACATTCCTCAATGTTTTTGTGGATGGCGAATATAAAGGCGAAATGAAACGCCGCGTTGAAGAAAAGGAACTGTTGCTTTCACAGGTAACGGACAATGATTTCTCAATCAAGGGCAAATTTGCTGACACTCCTTATGAAATAGAATACAAGGACTTTATCATGAATGCCAAAGAGGTCATTAAAGAAGACCCGAATGGAACATTATATATTAAAATGGTTGAATCCGGAGACGGGTCGCGCCATGAGCATTACCTAAAAGAAGGTGAAGTACAAAGCATCCACAATGTGCTTTTTGCTTTCAATAAACCAACAAACGGTGCGGTAAATGTTATCAAAGAAGGCGATAAATATACTTTCAAAGCACCATTTGGCGGACAGTTTATGCGTATGGCGGACAAATTTCAGGGTACAGTTGTGAAAGATTCTGTACAGGATTTGATGTTCCGTTCCTTATATAATGTTGGCGGGGCTCAGTTTGTTTTCCCGGAAGCTGCCATAAAAGGAAAAGTAGCCTATGAATCGAACAATGACTATAAAGACAAAACTACTGATGATGCTTTAATTGTGACAATTAAGGCGGGAGGGAAGACGCAGGATGTAACCTTAATTGGTTCCAAAGGAAAAATGGGAGAGCCTCAATCCTTTAAAGTTGGAGGTCTTGACTTTACGCTGTTTTACGGAAGTAAAGTTTATACATTACCTTTTAAAATCAAGCTGAACGATTTTATTGCGGAAAAATATCCTGGAACTTTGAAAAGCTTTTCGGCTTTCAGGAGTAAAATTACCGTGGAAGACGAGAAACCTTTTGACTACGAAATTTTTATGAATAATGTTCTTGACCACGGAGGTTACCGTTTTTTCCAGGCATCCTACGATTATACAGACAATCACCTGAGAGATACTTATGAACCAAATATCACGGTACTATCTGCAAACCACGATTTCTGGGGAACCTGGATTACCTATATCGGATATTTCCTTTTATACATTGGCATGATGGCCATTTTATTTGATAAGAACTCAAGATTTGGTATTGTGAAGAAAAAACTGGACAAAATCAAATCAAGAAAAGCCAAGCTGATTACCCTCTTATTATTGTTTGTGAGTGCCGGAAGTTTTGCACAGCACGACCATAATGCCCCGGGACACAATCACGGAACCGGTAGCGCTGCTCCATTAAAAAGAGTAATGCCTACAGAAAAACAGATTGATTCCTTGTTAAAAATCATCGAAGTTAAGCCGGAACATGCGGCAAAATTTGGAAGAATCGTAATTCAGGATGATGGCGGAAGAATGAAGCCTATCAATACGTTCTCATCAGAATTATTACGAAAAGTGAGCAAGAGCGACCACTATAAAGGCTATAATTCCGACCAGGTGTTTTTGTCAATGTCACAATATCCGGAAGTTTGGTTCAATGTGCCTTTTGTTTACCTGAAAAAAGACAATGATAGCCTGCATAAAATCTTAGGCGTTGACCTGAAGGCAAAACACGTTCCGTTTATCAGTTTTTTTGACGAGCAGGGCAATTACAAATTATCACCTTATCTGGACGAAGCCTACAAAGCGGCCATTCCAAACCAGTTCCAGAAAGATTTTATAGATGTTGATAAAAAAGTAGTGCTATTGAATGCGGCTTTGAGTGGGAAAATATTAAAAATTTTCCCGATTCCGTATAACAAGGCCAATAAATGGGTTTCCTATCTGGAATTGAATGAAACGGGCATTAAAGGTGTAGATTCAACCTATACCAAAAATGTACTTCCGGCCTATATGGGATTCCTGAATGAAGCCAGAAAATCAGGCGGCTACAAGCAGGCGGATGAAATTCTGGAAAGCATTACGCTTTTCCAAAAGAAATACGGAAAGGCAGTTCGTCCAAGTGATGATAAAATCAACTCAGAAATCCTTTACAACAAATACGATATCTTTAAAAAATTATACTATTTGTATATGATGGCAGGTGTTTTCATGCTGCTGTTCACGATTGTAAAGATATTTAATAGCAGAAAAGCCATTCGTGTTATTGTAAAAGCCTTCCATATCCTTATCGGTTTCTTTTTCATCCTTCATACGGCCGGATTGATTATGAGATGGTATATTTCAGGACACGCACCTTGGAGTGATGCTTATGAATCGATGATTTATGTAGGCTGGGCAACCATGTTCTTCGGATTGGCTTTCGGAAGAAAATCTGAATTGACAGTAGCTTCAACAGCCTTTGTTGCTTCGATGATTTTGATGATTGCACACTGGAACTGGATGGATCCTGCTATCGCCAACCTGCAGCCTGTATTGAATTCATACTGGTTAATGATTCACGTAGCCGTGATTGTGGCAAGTTACGGACCTTTTACACTTGGAATGATACTGGGCTTAGTTTCGCTATTGCTGATGATTTTTGCCAATGAAAAGAACAGCAAGAAGTTGGAATTAAATATCAAAGAAATTACCTATATCACGGAATTGTCATTAACAGTTGGTCTGGTAATGCTTACCATAGGAAACTTCCTTGGAGGGCAATGGGCTAACGAAAGTTGGGGACGTTACTGGGGTTGGGACCCGAAAGAAACATGGGCATTGATTAGTATCATGGTTTATGCATTCGTAATCCACGCCAGATTGGTTCCGGGACTAAAAGGAACATGGATTTTTAACGTGTTTAGCGTTTTTGCTTTCTATTCCATCATGATGACCTATTTTGGTGTGAACTTCTACCTGACCGGATTGCATTCCTATGCCAGCGGTGATAAGGTAGTAACACCTAATTTTGTCTTTGTGTCGATTGGAATTGTAACCTTGATTTCGATTCTGGCTTATTTCAAGCAAAAAAAATATTTGAGAAGCTAATCGATTTATTTTGCTGATACGTTTAAAGCAGTTTGTAACTGTTCTGATGGCGCTTTTATTTATTTCCTGTAATTCCACTAAAATGGTAAGCATCCAAAAGGAAGGCTACATTGAAACGGGAAAAATAAAAAACAATAAGAAAACAGGTAAATGGAAATACAGCTATGAAAATGGAAGGCTTTATCAGGTAGGGAGATTTAAAAATAATCTGGAAACCGGAAACTGGAAAGTATTTCATCCTAATGGTTTTTTAAGGCAAACGGGAAAGTTTAAAAACGGGAAGTTTGACGGTCTTTGGAAATTCTACCATGAAAATGGCATTTTATACGGATTAGGTAAGGCCGAAGAGGGAAATTTTCAGGGCGTTTGGAAATGGTTTTTCCCCAACGGGCAAATCCACACCATCAGAAGTTATGAAAACGGGAAGTTGGTTTCTGTAGATTTTGCCAAAAACTTTAAAGGAAATGATATCGACAAAGGAACTATTAAAAATGGCAACGGTACTTTAATCATATACGAAACCCAAGCTTTAAAAGATAGCATACTAGAAGTTTTAAGCTATAAAGACGGACAGATAAAATAATTATCCGAAACCTATACTCAACAATTCAAATATATTTATATTTCCCTTTTGCGGCTCTGCATCTGTGTTAAATAGTTGCTGGTAAAGCTTCAGCACCATAAGATTTTAAAGAAAAAGTTGTAGGAAATGAGTTTTTCCTCTTCTTTCATTTTGTATGGATTCTTCAAATTGGTCTAATCCATTTTGTTTGGGCTAAAATAAAAACTCATAACTCAAATTTCCCGGCAAAATCACTATTCTTTAATTTGGTGTTAGATTATCGATAGCTATCTTTTGTTAAATATAAAATCACGAAAGGGAGATATGTTTATTTTATAAAAAAAAGTTATATTTATTTTTTAATCTAAAACATATAAGCCGTGAAAAAAATTAGCGCCGCAATTCTATTAATTATTTTTTTAGGATTAACATCATGCCAAGAGGATCCACAAACTATTTCTGAAAACCCTAAAACTGCTTCAGAAAATTACCAACGTAAAATGTCAAAAGATGAAATGGAAATGACTGTTGACCCTTTCAATGATAAAGACAAAAACTATACTATTGTATATAATGAGATTAAAGATTATGAAAAAGAGCTTTCCTTTTTAACCGCCACTGTCACAACTTATAATTTTACCCATGTAAGAGTTTATGAATTTACAAATATTAAAGATGTAACCCAAAAAACTGCGGTTATTACGCTTATAGATAAATCGTATCTCTTATTCTATAAAGAAGAAAAAAATACATTAACTGTTACTAATAAAAAGGGTATAAAGATTTTTACGGCAGATTTAAAATCACAGGGTAAAAATTATATTGACTCTGGATTAGTTTCTGATTTGCAGAATACATTTGTAGGTATTCCTTATAGTAAGTGCGATTGTCATGGTGAAGAATCATCGTGTAATCATAAGTTCGATAGGATGGAAAATTGTGCAAAATATAAATTTTCCAAATGTTATGCTTGCGGAAATGATGTCTGTACACAAGACAATCGATGTGATATTGCAAGATCACTTACAGGTCCTGCATGGACACTAGGTTTAATAGCTGCTTGTTCTGTAGCACAATTATAAATGAAAAACATGAAGATAATCTTGATTTGGGGTATAGTTCAATTTATATTCTTAACTAGTACAACCATGTTATTTATAAATGGACATCAAAATTTAGCTGGTAATCTTTACATTGTATTTACTGTTCAATTTGTACTATTTATTGGATATGTGGTATATTTCGTATTAAAGAAAAAGTAAATCATGCCTAAAATATTCATAGGAGAGAAAAAATAACAAGGATTCAATTTCGAATCCTTGTTTTATAAACAAAAACCTATTTTATTGCATGTAGACTTTTCGACACTCATTTTTATTTAACAAAAGTTTAAACTAAAACAGTTTTCGAATTTTCTAATTTTATAAAAAATAAAAACGATGAAAAAATTAGCCTTCGCCTTTGCTTTATTGGGTTGTCTGGCATGTCAGCAGAACCAGGCACAGGAAAAAAACACAAAAACGGCAACACCAAAAAATAAAACAATGAGTAAAGAAACAATCTATCAGTTTAAGGTAAAGGATTTGGAAGGAAATGATTTTGATTTCGCTTCTTTGAAAGGGAAGAAGGTCTTAATTGTCAATACAGCTTCAAAATGCGGATTAACACCACAGTATAAAGATTTGCAGGCAATTTACGACCAATACAAAGATAAAGGTTTTGTTATTGTCGGTTTTCCTGCTAATAATTTCGCCTCACAGGAACCGGGAACGAATGAAGAAATAGGGGCTTTTTGTGAAAGAAATTATGGTGTGACTTTCCCGATGATGTCTAAAATTTCAGTTAAAGGAGATGATATGGATGCGGTTTATAAATTTCTGACCCAGAAATCTAAAAATGGCTTGCAGGATTCCGAAGTAGAATGGAATTTCCAAAAATACCTGATTAACGAAAAAGGAGAATTGGTAAAAGTAATATCGCCTAAAACACTACCAACCGACCCTGAAATTGTAAATTGGATTAAGGCTTAAAACCTTTTTGAACAAATAAAGAAAGGCTTTCAGAATCTCAGGTTTTGAAAGCCTTTCTTATTTCAGAAGCAATTGCATGAGCTGAACATCCAGCCATTTTTCAAATTTATAGCCGGCTTCTTTGAGAACACCTGCTTTTTCAAAGCCGAATTTTTCATGAAAGGCAATACTTCCGGCATTATCAGTATCAATAAGCCCGATTATGGTATGAAGTTTCTGTTTTTTAGCAACTTCAATTAATTCGGATAAAATTAGTTTTCCAATTCCTTTTCCTGAAAAACCTTCCCTGACATACACAGAATGTTCTACCGTAAATTTATAGCCTGCTTTTAGACGGAAACTGCCATAGGTTCCAAATCCCAATATTTTGTCATTTTCATCCGTTGCAACAATAACGGGAAAATTTTGCTGTCCTTTTTCCCTAAACCAATCCAATTGTTCATTTAAGGTTCTGACATCATAATCATAAATGGCCGTAGTGTTTAATATGGCATCATTCACAATTTCTAAAATAGCTTCTGTATCTTCAATTCTGGCAGTTCGGATATGGATTTCCATGTCATAATATTTTCACTTCCAAAGATAGAAAAACTTGTTAAGAATGAGCTGAAAGCCTTAGTATCTTTGTATCTTTGAGGCTTTGATACTATAAAGAATGATTTATCCTAAAATACCTTTAGCACAAAGCATAATTGAGATTTGCAGGACTAAAGGACTCACCGATATTGTAATCTCTCCAGGTTCACGAAATGCCCCGTTAACTATTGGTTTTGCCAGCAATCCGGACTTTAAATGCTATAGTATAGCCGATGAAAGATGTGCCGCTTTTTTTGCCTTGGGAATGGCACAGCAGACCAAAAAAGCAGTCGCGCTTGTCTGTACATCAGGCTCAGCCTTACTCAATTATTATCCGGCTATTGCAGAGGCTTTTTACAGCCAGATTCCTTTGGTTGTAATTTCAGCAGACAGGCCGTTGAGCAAGATTGATATTGGGGACGGGCAGACTATCCGGCAACAGAATGTTTATGCCAACCATATTATCTACAGCGCTAATCTGACGGAAGAAGCTTCTCAGGAAAATGACCTCAAAATTGCCGATGCAATAACTCTGGCTTTGGTTAAGAAAGGCCCTGTTCATATTAATGCTCCGTTTGAAGAGCCTTTATATGAAACCGTTTCTAAACCGGAAGTCACTCCGGTTATTTCTGAAACTACCTTTGAAAATCCAAACTCTGATGAAGATTTAACACCGTATATTTCACAATGGAATACGGCCAAAAAGAAATTGGTTTTGGTAGGAGTCAACGACCCGGACACAATTGATGAAGCGGTTATTAATCATTTGGCACAGGATTCTTCGGTAGTAGTCATGACCGAAACGACATCCAATTTGCACCATCCTAATTTTATAAACAATATTGATACTATAATCACACCTTTTACCGATGAGGATTTTAAAGATTTCCAGCCGGAAATTCTCCTGACATTTGGTGGAATGGTAGTGTCAAAAAGAATCAAGGCTTTTTTAAGGAAATACAGACCAAAAGCACACTGGCATATCGATACTTTACGGGCTTATGATACATTTGGTGCATTAACCAAGCATTTTATTGCTGAACCTAATGATTTCCTGAAGCAATTTTTATCGGAAACTGTTGTTGTGTCAGATTACAATAAGAAGGCACAAGAGTTAAAAGCAGCCAGAAAAGAAAAACACGATTTGTATGTTTCCAAAATACCATTTTCGGATTTTACGGTTTTTGATAAGATAATACCTGGCCTGCCCAAAAACAGCCAGTTGCAAATCAGTAACAGTTCGGCTATCCGTTATGCCCAATTAATTGATATTGACCCAAGTATTGCCGTTTTCTGTAATCGCGGCACAAGTGGTATAGATGGCAGTACCTCAACAGCAGTTGGCGCAGCACTGGCCAGCGGAAAAGAAACCATATTGATTACCGGTGACGTAAGCTTTTTTTATGACAGTAATGCCTTGTGGAATAATTATATCCCAAAGAATTTCAAAATTATCCTGCTCAATAATGGAGGAGGCGGTATTTTCAGGATTCTTCCCGGACATCAGGAAACACCTGTCTTTAATACTTATTTTGAAACTTCACATTGTCTGACAGGAGAACAGTTGGCAAAAATGTATCATTTTGATTATTTCTCTGCCAGTAATGAAACTGCTCTGGAAGATGGGCTTAAAGCATTTTATGCCAGTAAAAAACCGGTAATATTGGAAATTTTTACGCCTACTTTGGAAAACGACAAAATATTGCTGCAGTATTTTAAAGAACTGGTTTAAAAAAGGACAAGCAGGTTTTATAATAAAGATTGTACCTTTGTCCTCTGCAACTTAGAAACTTTGCAACTGAAAAGAAATGATTGAAATAGGAAAATACAATACGCTGACAATTGACAGGGACACGCAAGTCGGATTATTTTTAACCGATGGGAAAGAGGATGTCTTGCTACCCAATAAATATGTCCCGAAAGTATTTGAAATAGGAGAAGAAATAGAAGTTTTCGTATATCTTGACCACGAAGAAAGACCCGTAGCCACAACTTTAAGACCTTATATCCAGCTTAATGAATTTGCGCTTTTGAGAGTAAACTATACCAACCGTATAGGCGCTTTTATGGATTGGGGATTGGAAAAAGACATACTTGTTCCGTTTAAGGAACAGGCCCGCCCAATGGAAAAAGGAAAGCGTTATCTGGTTTTCCTATACATGGACGAAAAAACAAACCGATTGGTTGCTTCCAGCAAAACCAATCAGTTCTTAAATAATGAAGAGCTTACGGTTGAAGTAGGAGAAGAAGTCGACCTGATTGTTTCTCATATTACAGATTTGGGTATCAATGTTATTATCAACGAACAGCACAAAGGTTTAATCTATAAGGATGAAGTATATGATGACCGAATCAGGACCGGCGACCGTTTGCGTGGTTATATTAAGACCATTCGTCCGGGTAATAAAATTGATGTGGCTTTACAGAAACAGGGTTTTGATGCCGTTGAGCCCAATGCTGAAAAAATCATGGATGAGCTTCGTGCCAGCCGTGGTTTCCTTCGTCTGAACGACAACAGCCACCCGGAAGACATCAAAACGGTATTGAAAATGAGCAAAAAGACATTTAAAAAAGCAATAGGTGTATTGTATAAGCAAAAACTGATTGAAATAAAAGAAGACGGGATTTATCTTGTAAAGTAATTTATTGTTTTTTCTTTAAAATATAAAAGCCTCTTTTTGAGGCTTTTTTTGTGAAATTCTATTAACCTGAATTTAAGTTTTGTATAAAGAATATTTTATACATTTGTATATACAAATATTAAAGAATTGAAACGTTCGCATTTTATTCAAACAATAACAGGAGGAATAGTTATGGCATCATTACAGCCTTTTTACAATTGGACACAAGACTTAAACGAAGAAGACATAAAACATCCCGTACTATTCATAGGACACGGTTCACCAATGAATGGGATAGAAGACAATGAATTCTCCCAAAATTGGGCAAAAATGGGAAAGGAAATCCCAAAACCAAAAGCCGTTCTGGTCATTTCAGCCCATTGGCTAACACGTGGTACACACATTACAGCCATGAACAATCCAAAAACAATTCATGATTTTGGAGGCTTTCCACAGGCTTTGTTTGATGTACAGTATCCAGCGAAAGGTAGTCCGGAACTAGCGGCAGAAACAGCCAAACTGATTCATTCTACTAATGTTGGCCTTGACCATGATTGGGGACTCGACCACGGAACCTGGACTGTTGTGAGACATATGTATCCTGACGCAGACATTCCGGTATTGCAGTTGAGTATTGATTACAGCAAACCTGCCCAATACCATTACGACCTGGCAAAACAGATAGCCTTACTTCGCAAAAAAGGCGTACTAATTATCGGAAGCGGTAATATGGTGCACAACCTCCGAATGATTGACTGGAAAAAATTACGCGAACCGGAATATGGTTTTGATTGGGCCATAGAAATGAACGATATTTTTAAACAGAAAATCGAGAATAGAGACCACAAAGCCCTGATTGATTACGAAAACCTCAGCAAGGCATCAAAACTGGCAATTCCAACGCCAGACCATTATTATCCGATGCTGTATTCGCTTGCCTTACAGGACAATCAGGAAGATACCGTTTTCTTTAATGACAAGCTGGTGGGCGGTTCCTTAAATATGACATCAGTAAAAATTGGCTGATTATCTTTTTGCGCTTTCCATTTGCAGTACCAGATTTTGATATTTTCGGCTTAGGGAGAACATTTTCTCAGCCGCTATCATGATAATGACCGGAATCAGGAAATATTCAGCAAGATTTTCAATATAAAGGAAATAGGTAGAAAGGATAAAAAGCCTTGAATATTCCAAATAATAAATCCATTTGCGTTGTTCCAGCAAAGCCCCACAGTTAATTAGTGTAATTATAATAAAGGAAAGCCCGAAAATCTTATCATAAAACCCAAGACTTCCAAAATAATAGGTAAATACGGTCAGTATAAGCGTACTCACGGCAAGCTGTATGTATAAATAATTTCGGAACTTGAGTCGGTGGCTTCTATCGGTTTTGTCTTGCAGGAACCGTTTTTCCAGCATTGGACGAATGTCCTGGTCCATAGCAGCAGGACTGCCAAAAACAGCATCCCATCTTGCCTTAAAACCTTTGGAACGTTTCCATAACTCATATATTTCAAAATAATAATGGAAATGCTGCCATAGAAAGCTGTAGCTTTTCAGCGGATGCGTCAAACCGTACTTTGGTTTTTCTTCTTCTTCCTGAAAAGTTCCAAACATTCGGTCCCAAAAAGTAAACATATCGCCATAATTTTTATCAAGGTATTTTTCATCCGAAGCATGATGCACACCGTGAACCGATGGCGTTACGAACACATACTCCAGCCATTTTATACGTCCGATGACCTGCGTATGAGTAAAAAAAGAATATGCACCATGAACCAGTAACATCGTAATTACCATCTTGGGATGGAAACCTAGAAAAGGCAGTATGCACCAGAATCCTGTCCTGATGATAGCCTGAAAGGTCGTAATTCTGGCAGCAGCCGTAAAATTGAATTCCTCGCTGTGGTGGTGGACAATATGTGCGGCCCAAAAGAAGTTTACTTCATGTCCGAGCCTGTGATACCAATACCAGACAAAATCGGTTGCAAGAATAAGCCCTATCCAAATCCAGAAATTACCGGGAATGTCAAAAATTCGGTAATGCTCATAAATATAATAGAAAAGCTGGTAAAAGCTTGCCGCTATAAAAAGATTAATCAGTCGTTCTGCCAGGCCAATACTAATATTAGAAACAGAACTTTCATAATTGAATATTTCCGGACGCTTTTTGCGTTGTGCTAATTTATATTCTAAATAGACGAAAAGGAAAAAAGCAGGCATTGCAAATGCCAGAAAATTAATGTTTTCCATACCTCATTATATTTTTAGTGGACTTTATAAAAAGCTCATTATTAGAGCTTTTGTATGATAAAGTTATCAAAAAAATATAGAGGAAAGGCTAGGCGACTTATCAACCGCTGTTCATAAATTTCCGGAATTCGGCAACATTTTATTGAAACGAAAACAATAAGAAAGATTTATTGAATACTCGATAAAATAAACTTTTCAAAATTGCCGATTGCATAATTTTCAAAGAGTAAAATTTAACAGTTTTTCTACTCGATTTCGATGTGCGGATTGATTTCTAACAAGGCATCAATGAATTCCTGCTTTCGTTTCGGCGAAATATAAATATCGTCAAATTTGCCGTATTTGATGATAAGTCCTTTGCTACCCAAAGCAGGTTTAAGCGTTGATTGTACAAACCACTTTTTTTGGTGGACTATTGCATTGATTTTGTAAATATCAATTTTTCCGCGAATAGGTCCTGATGTATAATGAAGGAATGAATTCTTGATGACATATTTGGTGTCCAAAAGAATCCATAGAATAAGAAGGGCACAAAGTGAAACTATGATAATAGGGATAAACATTTCACCCCAGATTTGATTGGGTGTAAAAAAAGGGGTGGCGATTAAAAAGAGAACAATCAGCCACAGCATAGTGACCGTAGGAATATGATGGTCTGAATAAAATTTTTTCATCTTTAAATTTAAGAAAATAGTTCAAACAAAAAAATCGGGATTAGAAAATCCCGACTTATTATTTTATGGAAACGTTAGACGCCTAATTCTTTTTTGGTTTTCTTCAAAAGTCCATCCTTGTGCAATAGTACAGAAATGGCTTTTAATCTTAGGTAAGGAACGCTCATGTAAATATAACCGTCATTTCCAAGATTCTTTGAGCCCCATGAATTTTTTACCTTGTAATAGATATTGCCTTTTTGGTCTTTTACTTTACCAACAATATGCATCAGGTGGTCGTCTGTAGTATTGAAGTTTTCAAATTCCTGCTGGCGGAATTCAGGAGTGATATTCTTTTCCGGCTTAATTTCAGTAAGAATCGTCTTTTCATCCGCTTCGTTTTCCGGGATTACAGCAATTCCATTTTTTCCGGAAAAGGTTTTTTCACTTACATCGGCATCCAAAGCCAGCGTGTATCCCTTGTCTAAAGCGTTATCAACGTTTTGTACAAACTCGTCAAGAGGCATGTTGTAAAAGCTTCCGTTAGAAAAATTGTCAGGGATATCCAGAATAAAAGTCTTGTAGTAAGGCTCGTTGGTGAAGGAAGTGATTGTCACATAATCTTTCAGATTTAGTTTGGTCATTTCCAGGAAGCTCTTTGGCGTATATTTTTTTCCGTCGTAAGTAAACTCGGTTACGTTGGCTCCCATATATTTGTCCAATATGGCTTCTACTTCAGTTTTCCATTTCGGATCCAGTTTTTTGGAAGGGTCGGCATATTTTTTCAGCAAATCTTCCAGTTCTTTAGCCATTTTAGAATGATCGTGCTTGGTTGCATTTCCTACCAAACCGGAATAGGCTGTCAGAGGCACAATACCAAATTGCATAGCGCTATTGATAACATCATGGTTTAGACCACCTTCGCCAAATTGTGCTTTTCCCTGACGCATTACATAATTCCATGCCTTTTTAGGATAAGTATTGCGAACATTGTACATTTCAGAAAGATCGATCTTCCTGCCTGTTGTTCTGATAATTTCAGCTTCTAAGAAAGAAGTAGAAGAAAAGCTCCAGCAGGTTCCGGTAATGTCCTGAGAAATCACAGGAGTCGCTTCTATATCTTTAATGGTTTGGAACTCATACTTTTGAGAATATGCTGAAAAAGCAAATGCAAGCAAAGCAATAGGTAAGAAAGTCTGTCTCATTTAGATTTTAATTTTTGTTATTCGTAGTCTGTAAAAAATGATTTATTTTTACGCTAAAATAGTATAAAAATGAGTTCAATAAACTGGGAAACTGTTAAAGATTTTGAAGATATAACCTATAAGAAGTCCAATGGCGTTGCCAGGATAGCTTTTAACCGTCCGGATGTAAGGAACGCTTTCCGTCCAAAAACGACAAGCGAACTCTATCAGGCTTTTTACGACGCACAGGAAGATACCTCCATTGGTGTTGTCCTGTTATCTGCTGAAGGACCATCTTCCAAAGATGGTATATATTCCTTTTGCAGTGGTGGTGACCAAAAGGCGAGAGGACATCAGGGCTATGTGGGCGATGACGGAATGCACCGCCTTAATATTTTGGAAGTGCAGCGTTTAATCCGCTTCATGCCAAAAGTAGTCATTGCAGTAGTTCCGGGATGGGCCGTTGGAGGCGGACATAGCCTTCATGTGGTTTGCGACCTGACATTGGCAAGCAAAGAACATGCTATTTTTAAACAGACGGATGCAGATGTAACAAGTTTTGACGGAGGTTATGGCTCGGCATATCTTGCAAAAATGGTTGGACAGAAAAAAGCAAGGGAAATTTTCTTTCTAGGAAGAAATTATTCGGCACAGGAAGCTTTTGATATGGGAATGGTCAATGCTGTAATCCCTCATGCTGAATTAGAAGATACGGCTTACGAATGGGCTCAGGAAATTTTGGCCAAATCGCCAACTTCTATAAAAATGCTGAAATTTGCCATGAACCTTACAGATGATGGAATGGTCGGACAGCAGGTTTTTGCAGGAGAAGCAACGCGTTTGGCATATATGACAGACGAAGCCAAAGAAGGAAGAAATGCTTTCCTGGAAAAAAGAAAACCAAACTTCGAAAAGAAATATTTGCCATAGACCCACAAACAATAGCATCCTAACTTATAGAAACCCCTAACTGCGATGGAATTTACAAATGAAACCATTGACATAAACCAGCTTCCAAAATTTGAGGAAGTGCACTTTTCGCCACTGAATAAGAATTATATCAAGGTAGTCTACATCAATATTGCGATTGTTTTATTGATTATAGCTATTGGAATTGGTGTACTGATTTATTTCAATGAAGATTTTCAGAATACTCAGACCTATCTGGTTTTTGGAATTTCATATGCGGTTTTTGCGCTGATTTTATATTTCAGTTCGGTTATGGCTGTGAAAAGACGTGCTTTTGCTTTAAGAGATAAGGATATCCTTTACAAAAGAGGTTTGCTTTCAACCACAACCACCATAATGCCTTTCAACAGGATTCAGCATGTAGCAATGCATGAGGGTGCTTTTTCCAGAATATATAAACTGGCACAGATTCAGATATTTACGGCAGGTGGAAACACCAGTGACGTGAAAATTTCCGGAATTGAAAAAGAAAAGGCAGAAAGCATTAAGGAACTGCTGATGCAAAAAATCCAAAACCACATCTGATGAGGCTTGATTTTACTACCCCGCAACGGCAATCGGTTACGGGAATCATAGTCATGTTTGCCGACACTTTTCAGAGCATTGTTCGCCAATTTTGGGTTCTTTTGTTGGTTATTTTATTCAAGCTTAAAGAAGATCAATATTTGGTTGTTGGACTTGGTTTTTTAGGATTGGTGCTGCTTACCTTAGTTATTGGCTATTTGAAATACAGGAATTTCACTTTCTATCTGGACGAAGAAAAGCAGGAGTTTGTATTGAGAAAAGGTGTTATCAGCAAAAGCAGAATCAGCATTCAGCTTTCCAAAATCCAGCAGGTTGACATCAATCAGTCCATAATCCAAAAAATAATTGGTGTCTATAGCCTGGATATTGATACGGCAGGAACCGATAAAAAAGAAATCAGCATTCGGGCAATCGACCAAAGATTGGCATTGCTACTGAAAGAAAAATTACTTGATTATGGCAATAAGGATGAAGAAGCACTTGACGATAATCAAGAAGTAATTAAAGAGTCAAAAACCTTTCTTAAAATAAGTTACAACACGTTATTTAAAGTAGGAATTACATCCAATTACGGGCGGACCATAGCGCTTTTAGTAACTTTTGTCATTACACTTTATCAAAGTTTTAAAGATGCGATTAATGCGTTTGAAATTGACGAGAAAGAGGTAGATACCGTTTTTGAAAGAGGAGCAGGTTTCTTTTCTGCCGGAATTTTAATTTTCGGATTGTTGGTTTTGGTATTGCTTATCAATATTGTCCGAATCTTTATCAAGCATTTTGATTTTGTAATGATTAAGCAGAAACAGTCACTGGTCATTACATCCGGGTTGTTTGCAAAGAAGAATACGTTGCTCAATCCTGATAAAGTCCAGATTACATCCTATAGCCAGAATTATTTCCAGAAAAAATTCCGTATTCTGGACATGAACATGAAACAGGCTTCGAGCGATGAGGTAAAGGAACAGAAGAAAAAAAGCAATGCGATTGAGGTGCCGGGCTGTAATACAGAAGAAAGGGATGAAATCCTTAGAATTATCCTCGGAAAAATTCCTCAAAAGGGAAACCAATACCGCTCCAATTTTCGCTACCTGATTTTCAGAACATTTTCTGCTGTTGCTTTTCTGACCGTTATTTTAACCCTTTTGCATTATGCAGAAATTGGAAATATGGACCTGTATATTCCGCTTGTTTTTGTATATTTATGTCTTATAAGCAGCCTGATTTATTTCGGTTATAGAAACCATGCACTGTATGTAAATCAGGACTTTATCATAAAAAGACACGGAGCCTGGGATGTGGAACACGAGATTATAGAGCCGCATAAAATCCAGGCGATTACTGCCAAACAATATTTTTGGCATAAAAGTGCCGATGTGGGGCACCTGATTTTGCATACGGCTGCAGGTGACGTAGACTTTAGATTTGGAGATTATACGCATATAAAACAATTGGTCAACTATTGGCTGTATCAGGTGGAGACATCCGAAAAGAACTGGATGTAGCTTTGCCTGAAAAAGAAACACTATTTACGAATAAACACTAAAAATGAAACATTGGGTAGAAGCAGCACGTCTGCGAACATTGCCACTTTCGGTATCAGGAATTATTGTGGGGAGTATGTATGCTTTGGCATATCCGACAGCCAATGTGCTGACGCCGACCGAAGTTTTTAACTGGCAGCTATTTGGCTTTGCCATCCTGACAACACTGGGACTTCAGGTACTTTCCAATTTTGCGAATGATTATGGTGACGGAATCAAAGGAACCGATAATGAAGACCGGATTGGTCCGAAACGGGCAATCCAAAGCGGCGTAATTTCGCCGCAAGCCATGAAACGGGCCATTATCATTACTTCTGTACTGACTTTTATTTCAGCCGTTTTGCTGATTTATTTCGCGTTTGGCGAAACGAATATAGGTTACTCGATTTTCTTTTTAATATTAGGCCTTCTGGCTATTGCCTCGGCTATCCGATATACAATTGGGAATACGGCTTATGGCTATCGTGGTTATGGTGACCTTTTTGTTTTTGTGTTTTTCGGGTTGGTGAGTACGCTGGGTGTTAACTTTTTATATTCTAAAGAGTTAGACTATAAACTTTTCCTTCCGGCTATAGCGATAGGTTTTTTGAGTGTAGGAGTACTAAACCTTAACAACATGAGAGACGAAGAATCGGATAGAAAATCAGGTAAAAACACTATTGTGGTGAAAATTGGCGGAGCAAAAGCAAAAAAATACCATTATTTTCTGGTAATCTCTGCCATGATTTTGGTGCTTGTTTTTGCGGTGTTGAATAATTTCCAGTTTGACCAGTATATTTTCGTCGTGGCTTATTTCCCATTAATCAGCCATTTGATAACGGTGTATAAAAATAAAGACCCTAAAAAATTAGACCCGGAATTAAAAAAACTGGCTATCAGTACTTTTCTTTTGTCAGTACTGCTTTCATTATGCCTGATTTTTTTCCTTTCAGATATTATTGTAAATAATTAAAATAAAAAACTATGAAAATTACATTCTACGGACACGCAAGCCTCGGTATCGAAGTAGGAGGCAAAAATATCATTGTAGACCCTTATATAACTGCAAATGAGTTGGCAAGCCATATCAATATTGAGGAACTTAAAGCCGATTATATTTTAGTGACGCATGCACACGGTGACCACGTACTCGATGTAGAGGCTATTGCCAGGCGTACTGGGGCAACCATTGTTTCAAATGCAGAAATCGCATGGTATTTTGAAGCAAAAGGACTAAAAAGCCATCCAATGAACCATGGCGGAAGCTGGAAATTTGATTTCGGAACTGTAAAATATGTGAACGCCATTCATTCCAGTTCGTTTAATGATGGCAAATATGGCGGGAATCCTGGCGGTTTTGTGATTGAAGGCGAACATAAGAATATTTATATTGCCGGCGATACTGCCCTGACTTTTGACATGAAGCTCATTCCATTAAGAACCAAGCTTGACTTGGCTATTTTTCCGATAGGAAACAATTTCACAATGGATGTTGAAGATGCCATTATTGCTTCTGATTTTGTGGAATGCGATAAGATTTTAGGTTGCCATTATGATACTTTCGGTTATATCAAAATCGATAAGGAAGAAGCCAAAAAGAAATTTTTTGACAGAGGAAAAGACCTGATGCTATTGGAAATCGGGGATTCCATCGATATTTAATACAAATAAAAAAGTAAGGAAAAAGGATTTGTAGTCCTTTTTCTTTTTTTATGCTCTGGGAGCAGCTAATGAATTATTTGCAAAAATGCTTACACGAAAAATTACGTTTCTTTTGTTTTTGGTTTTAGCCCAATCTGCTTTCTCACAGCAAGATGGCTATTGGGATAAAGAGCGCGCTACAACAAAAGAAATCATTGTCTCGGCCGGAGAAAAGATAACGGTAAAGACGGAAGACCTGCCAATGGGCACAACAGAAATTGTTTACAGGATTACAATTCTGGATGAAAACCAGCAAATGGCAAACAGTCTTAGTTCGCTCTTAAAAGCAATACCGGACCCAAGCGGTATTAGTCAGGGTGCTGCCGGTGCTGTGTTTCTGACTTCTAAGATTTCCGGTGATGATAAATGCAAATACGGAATATTTTCAAGCAATGCCTTTGCAAAAGAGTATAAAGAGAAAGGGAAAACAGACAATGCATGCCTTTTTCAGAATAGTCCGGTAAATAAAGAAGCCAGACGACTTTCTATAGACAAATCTTCCTGTTTAAAAACAGGGCAGGAGTACTTGTGGTTTGGCTTTGAAAGTATGAACTGGATTATGAAACAGAAAATAGTCCTTGAAATCGTGCCATGGGTTGATAATAAGCTGAACCGGGGCTGGACATTGGAAAACAGGCAGACAATTATCAGGCAGATAAAGGCTTCTGACCTGGCTAAGAAAATGCTGAATGCAGATGATTTCTCGCTTTGCATTCTCGAAAAAATGCAGAAGCGCTATAAATTCCAGGAATTCCAGAATCTTTTGGCAATTGAGAAAAACAAAGCCTTTAAGGATTTTGGCAATGCCTGTCTTTTGGAAAAACCGGCAAACAAATCGATACTGACTGCCATAAGACTGGATGCGATGCAGTATTTTAAAAACAGGAAATACGAACAGGCAATTGATTTGTTACAGACCGGGATTATGGAGAACGGAAATGCCTCCGTATTGGATTATAACGCTTTGGGACAGTATTATTTGTATTCCAAACAGTTTGACAAAGCCTTGAAGGCTTTAAAAGAGGGAGAAAGCAAGGATGAGTCGGAATTGCTTATTCAATTGAATATGGCGCATGTATATTTGCTGAAAGGCGATTACAAAAAGGCAAAAGAAATCCATAAAAAATACAGAGGGCAAAACGTTACTCCAACCTTGTCGTGGAAAGCCAGGACCCAATTTGATTTTGATGACCTGAGAAAGGCAGGATTTGTAAGTGATGATTTTGACAGGATTTTAAAACTGCTTGAAGAATAAACAGATTGACTATGCTAAAAGCGTCCTATAAAAAGTATATTCTCGATTTTAAGCGTCCATCAGGCACTTCCCGAGGCATAATGACCCATAAAGAAACCTGGTTCCTTATTCTGGAGGAAAATGGCAAACGGGGAATAGGTGAGTGCGGTATTCTGAGAACGTTAAGTGCAGACGACAGGCCGGATTATGAAGAAAAGCTAAAATGGGTTTGTGAAAACATACATCTTGGAAAAGAAAAGCTTTGGAAAATGCTCCTCGAATTTCCTTCGTTACAGTTTGGAGTTGAAATGGCTTTCCTGTCATTAGAAAGCGAAACATCTTTTTTATTGTTCCCTTCCGATTTTACAACTGGCAAAAAAAACATCCCGATTAATGGTTTGGTATGGATGGGTGAGCCTGCTTTTATGAAGTCACAAATCGAAGAAAAACTGGCCGAAGGATTTCATTGCATAAAGCTCAAAATAGGAGCCATAGATTTTGAAAAAGAGATCGGATTATTGCGCCTTATACGTGAAAATTATGATGATTCTACAATAGAAATCCGGGTTGATGCCAATGGTGGATTTACTTCAAGTGAAGCTTTGTTTAAATTAAATCAATTATCTGAATTTAAAATACATAGCATAGAACAGCCTATACAAAAAAATCAACATGACAGTATGTCAGAGCTGTGTAAAAACGCTCCTTTTCCTATTGCCTTGGATGAAGAGCTGATAGGTGTCTTTGATTATGCTCAAAAAGAAGCCCTGTTACAAAAAATCAGGCCGCAATATATCATTTTAAAACCTAGTCTTATAGGTGGTTTTAGAGGTTCTGAGGAATGGATTGCATTGGCCGAAAAATACAATATTGGTTGGTGGGCCACCTCAGCTTTAGAAAGCAATATTGGTTTGAATGCCATTGCCCAATGGACGTTTCAAAAACAGAATCCAATGCCTCAGGGTTTAGGCACAGGAAGTCTTTATACCAACAATTTTGATTGTCCGCTTGAAGTAAAAAAGGGTGAATTGGTCTATAATCCGGATTTGGATTGGAATATTGACCTGCTGCTAAAGGCTTGATTTATCGTTTTGTGACAATAGGCGCGCTCAAACAGCTTTCCGGTATATTAAAAGCGTTGACCAAAGGCACGGCATTTTGCCTGATTTCCCAGCATAATTGGTTTACCGATTTCCGGATGGCTTTTGTTTTTACGCCTTCCATATAACCTTGTTCCAGATACCAGCTTGCATTTTTTTCAAGTGTTGAAAGTGCGTAAAGCTGGCAGAGTTTTTTCAAAACAGCCTTGCAGCCTTCGTCTTTTGTATTTTCAACCTGTAGCTGGAACTGTTCTAATACAATTCTTTCCAGATAGGCCTGACTTACGTTTATCAAGTGATGTTGTGCGATATTAAATGCGTCAAAAGAATCCAGGCCGCTATCCAGCAGCTTTTTGATGCGTTTTGCCGCAGAAGCCTGTATTTCTTTTTCACGGAAAGTAAATGCATGGATATGAAATTCGCTGTCAATCAGATGGTTTTCATCTGTATTCCTTGTGGCAAAAGGATTTTTATAAGTGATGGAAGTCTTGGCCTGGTCGACTACATAATTGAAAAGGCTTAGCACATTCATTTCTCCAAACTGATTTCTAAACTCGGTAAGTCGGTTTTTAGCCACCAGATTCATCAGTACGGTATTATCACCTTCAAAAGTAGTATAGACTTCAGTATCATTTTTCAATGCATCAAACCGGTTTTCAGACAAATAGCCTTTTCCGCCACAAGCCTCGCGGCATTCCTGAATCGTATCGCGTGTGTTCCAGGTGGAATAGGCTTTCATTCCGGCAGCCAGTGCTTCGATTTCCTGCATTTCGGATTCCTGTCGTTTGACAAACCGTTGCGTAACATATTGCAGTGCAAAATGGACAGCATATGATTTTGCCAGATAGGGCATCAATCTGCGCTGGTGTATCCTGTAATTTAAAATAGGAACTTCAGAACCTCCCTGTGGGCCAAACTGCCTTCTTTGGTCGCCATAGCGTACGGCAATCGTTAAGGCCGATTTTGCGGCGGCCAGGGCGGAACGCGGAACGCCAATTCTTCCGCCTACCAAAGTGCCGAGCATGGTGAAAAAGCGACGGTTATCACTGGCAATAGGACTTACAAATTGTCCTTTGCTGTTGATGGATGCGAACCTGTCGAGCATATTTTCTTTAGGAATGATGACATTGTCAAAGTAAATAATTCCGTTGTCGACACCGTTCAGGCCCATTTTATGACCGCAGTCTTCAATTGTTATGCCTTCCAGCACATTGTTTTTTGAATCGCGTATAGGCACGATAAAAGCATTAACACCATGATCTTTGCCGTCGATGATTAATTTTGCAAATACGGTTGCCATTTGTCCGTCACGGGCCGCATTACCAATGTATTCTTTTCTGGCGAGCTTGTGTGGTGTGTTTATTGTAAAAGTCTTTGTTTTGTGGTCGTAAATAGCTGTCGTTTCCAACGATTTAACATTAGAGCCATGATTGGTTTCTGTCATAGCAAAACAACCGGGAAGTTTAAGTGAACCAATGTTTTTCAGGTATTTTGCATAATGTTTTTCTGTTCCGAGTGATTGGATGCTCATTCCCCAAAGTCCAAATTGCACTCCAAACTTGATAACGAGGCTCAAATCGTGGTAGCTAAGGGTTTCCATAATAGAGAAGTAGGCTTCTATATCATCCTGTCCTCCGTGTTTTTTGGGATAGGCTGTAGCTCCAAGTCCTTCCTTGGCAAGTATCTTGCACCATTTCAGGACCTTTTCACGATAGACTTCAATATCAGTAGAGGTTTCGTATTTGAAAGAGGGACGGCTGATTACCTTCTTGACGGTATTGATGATTTCGGCTTGGTTTCCGTCTAATATTTCGGTTAATTTTTCAACTGAAAAAGTAGCCTCGGTACTATATTTTGAAGTAATGGTGTCGTGTGTTTCCTTAAAGGCGTAAACTGCTTCGTTACTAATGATTCCCAATGATTTCTCCAGATTTTGAAGATAGAAATAAAGCGGTTTTAGTTTTTCATTGCTGATTTTAGGGTCGTCAAGCAATGCGAGTTTTAGGGCAATATCCGTAAGCGATTCCTCTTCACTGTCTTCGTTTACGGCTTTTTTTATAGATTCCTTCCATTCGAGAAGCTCTGTTCTTGTTGGCGGATTGTCAATGTTTATTTTAGAAAGCAGTTCTTTTTTGTCTGCTTTGGTCAGCCAATCCTGCGAATTAATGGATTCTTGGAGCAGGGTAGCTTCTTTTTCTGTGAGTACATCATCAGACCAGGCAATATAAAATAAGGGTAGGAAAGAGTTTAAAATTGGATTTGTCATAATACAATAATTTCTATAAGAGCAGTAATTTCTGGTCTTTTAAAGTTAAGCAATTATGACGTCTTTGAATTTAAATGTTTGTTAATTTAATTGCCTTATTTGAGTTTGTCAAGTGCTCTTTGCGCTTGTTGTTTTGCACTCTCGTCACCATGTTCTAAGGTAAGTTCATAGAATTTGATAGCATTGGCTTTGTCGCCCTTTTCCTTATAAGTATAGGCAATGTTGCCTAAAACAATTGCATCGCTTGGATTGATTTGGTGTGCCTTGAGCGAATACTGCAATGATTTGTCGTATTCTTTGTTGATGATATAGAATATGGAAATGTTTGAAAGGCTTTCGACGTGTTTGGGGTTGTATTTTAAAACGGTTTCCGAAATTTGCTTGATGTTTTTGAGAAGATTATCATTGCCAGTATTGTATAGCTGTTCTACATAGCTTTGAATGTTTCCAAGCATAAAGTTTTCCGGATCCTCGACCGGCTTGTTCAGTGTCCAAAGCCATTTGTTGTTGTTTTTGCCAGACTGCTCAATGGTTTTGATTATTTCTTTTGTAAAAGCTTCATAATCTTTATTTAAACCCAGGCCGTAAATTTTACCAAAACGCATGTCAAGCCTGTTAGGAAATTTTGAAATCCCTTTATCGATGCTTTCAAAAGCTTTTTTCAGGAAATAAGTATCATACACAATTGAACTGCCCATATAACCGGCAACATTTCCCGTGGAATCTACTAATTTCAGGCTTTCCTTGCCTTTATTTTCCTTATCGATAGAAACGACTTCCTGTCTGCTTTTGGAAAAATAATAATTGTAATAGGAGGTGTATAATTCAGGGTCTTTGGCATTTGATTTTTCCCATTGCGTTAGGATTTGTAACTGTTTTGTAGTGTCATTTGCTTTTAAGGCATCCTGAAAGTTTTTATATGAATCCTGGCAATAAGCAGATATGGAAAGGAAAAATAATGCTAAGCAGATTGTTTTTTTCATAACAATTATGATTGTAGTTTTTGTTGGTATTTTCTCAAAGATTCCAAAGCCTGGCGCTGTACTTTTTTATGAAGAAAGGAAGACCATCCTAATAATAGACCTGTTGTTCCCAAGGCTTGTTTTGCCCAATCCCAGAAATCAAATGAGTCAGTATGCCTGATAATCAGCCCGTCTTTAAATTCAAAAGAAGCTTTTATTTTATTAATGACCTTTCGGTTGGTTTTTGTGAAATGGTAAGTGGCAATCCAGGTGGCGGTTCCTTTTTGTCCGTCAGCTTTGATATCTGCAAATTCGATATTCAGGTTTCCTTTTGCCCGTTCAATGAGCATATGCCACATATCAGAAACATCTTTTCCGTGCAGTTTTCCAAAAGCAGGGTCTTCAAAAACAATATCCGGATGGTAGCAGCTGGACATGGTTTCTGCATTTTGGGCAGCAAAGGCTGCATAAAACTCTTCGATAATCTGTTCGTTGGTGTTCATTTTTCAGGTTTGGTATGCTAAAATAGGGAAATATTGCCTACGGTGTATAACTATCTGTCCAATCTGTTGAGCGAATGGCGGCTACCTTGTTGTCCTTATCTAACGTAACCTGTAATTCTTTTTGAGCAAATTTTCTTTGGTAATCGGCTTTATATCTAAAAATAAGTGATTCGTCAGCATTATTTTTAATTACTTCAACCAGTCGTAAGTCTTCAAATTTGCCATACTTGATTGAAAATTTCCTGCAGGTGCTTGATAGTCTTTCTATGGTAGTGTTTTGTATTACTTTGTCGGTTGCTTCTTCTTTTGTGAAAGGTTTGAATTTGGAAGTATTACAGGCATTCAGTACTCTTTTTCCCAGTTCGTAGGCCTTGTTTTTTTGCGACGGACTCACTTGAGAGAGTTCTAATTTTGCCATTTTTGGAGTCGATGGTTTTGATTTGCACGCTCCCAGAATAGCGATGCCAAACAACAGTAAGAATATTTTTTTCATAGTAATAATTCTTTTGTTTTTAAATAATATTGTTTTGTCAAATAGTTTATTTATAGTGATATAAACAATATTATATAAAGTAAAAAATAAAATTTATTTAAACTGCTTTTTACAACAGTAAATGACCTTTGATTAAATAAGCCAGCAAACTTTGCCGGCTTATCTGTTTAATTTTTAGATTTCTTGATTTCGACTGAAGCGTCATTTTTAGAAACACTGATGCCTGTTTTATTTTTACCGTCTTTTGTTTCAACTGCAGCACCATCTTTGCTTACCGAAATATTAGTTCCATCTTCATCTTGTGATGTTGCGGGTACTCCGGTTGTCGGTGAAGGTGGTGGCGTAGGATTATCTACAGGTGGCGTTTTAGGAGCAGGGTCAGGTACTTTTTTATCTTCTCTGCAGGAGGCAAAAGCAAAAAGTGCTGTCATGCCAACGATAAGGATTGACTTTTTCATGGGATAGGAATTTTAAAGGTTTATATTTTGAATTTACTCAATTTTATTTAAAAACCCTAAAATAGATGGCCCAAATCACCAATTTTATGAAGATATTGTGAATTGTTGTGATTTTGGCAAGAGTTGGCTATATGTTATTTTTTTCTAAAAATTCCAATGTTAAGTTTTTGCTTCAGGTGAAAACTTAACATTGGCGAATGAATTAAAGCCTTAATTTTGTTAACGTTAAATTTACAATAGATTAACTTTAAAGAAATACAGCTAAAAATCTCAAGGAATTTTTAATAAAATAAACAAATAGTAAATCCGATACAATGAGTCAAATAAGCGAAACCAATTCAGGCAATACACCAGAGAAAAGCCAGGATGCTCCAAAAGCAACTCCGGCCGCTGCCAAACCAGCAAGTCCAAAAACAGCTGCAACAGCAAAAACAACAAGGCCGGCTGGTACAACAGCTAAAACCACAACAGCAAAGCCTGCTACTGCAAGAACAACAACGCCAAGAACAACAGCGGCAAAACCAACTACAACAAAACCTGCCGCAAGAACATCCAATGCTTCAAAAACGATTGCTTCCCAACCTGCAACAGCAAAAACGGTAGCAGTTTCAAAAACGACCACTGCAAGCAAAACTGTTTCTGCTAAAGCAGCACCTAAAGAAAATGCAGAAGTAGTTTCGCAAGAGGCAGAAAAATCGGTAGTAACACAGGTAGCTCAAGAAAATACCGAAGTAGCAAAGAAAGATAAGAAGAAATCTAAAAAGGCTAAAAAAGAGAAGGAAAAAATCAAAAAAGCCAAAAAGAAGAAGAAAGAAAAAGCAAAAGCTAAAAAGAAAAAAGAGAAGGAAAAGAAGAAAAAAGCCAGAAAAAAAGCGAAGGCAAAAAAAGCAGCCAAAGCGAAAGCAAAAGCCAAAAAGAAAAAGAAATCTAAAAAATAAGATGGAAGTATAAACCGGCGCTAATTTACCGCCGGTTTTTTATTTGTTAGCTATTGAAAGCTTCTCCTGTCAATTCGTTATTAGCAAAAACTCCGGCTATTGAACCGGTAGATACAGACACGGCAACAGACCTTCCGCTTGTACTGTCTCCGCAAGCAAATACGCCGTCAATATTTGTTTTTTGAAAAGCATCGGTTTTTATAAGTCCCTGTTCAGTCAATTCACAGCCTAATTCTTCAGGAATAGGGCAGTGTTGTATGTAATTAGGTCTGCAGTAAATGGTTTCTACAGGAAATTGGGTGCCGTCTTTGAAGACAATATGACGCACTTTGCCATTTTCATTTTCAATATGACTAATAGGCTCTTCGATGATTTTTACTCCGTTTTTTTTGACTATTTCGGCCTGTTCTGCTGTCAGTATTGAAATTCCATCAGTGAAAAGCGCAAGGTCTTTTGTCCAGTTTGATAGCAGTTGGGCGTAATGAAAACCGCTATCCTCATTGGCCAAAATAGCGGTTTTAGTATCACGCGCTTCATAACCGTGGCAATAAGGACAATGCAGGATAGAAATGCCCCAACACTCGGAAAAACCATCTATTTCAGGCATAATATCTTTTAATCCGGTTGCAAAAATCAATTTTTTTGAAGTGAATTTTTCTCCCGTTTCTGTGATTACTTCAAAATCATTACCCGTTTTATGTGCCTTTATAGCCAGTCCTTCGTGAAAGCTGATGGTGGGATAGTTCATCACCTGTTTTTTTGCCTTTTGCGAAATTGCTGCAGGTGTTTCCCCATCTTGTGTCAGGAAATTGTGGGAATGCGGTGTCTGTCTGTTACAAGGTTTTCCACTATCAATAATCAGGACTTTTCGTAAAGAACGCCCTAAACTCATTGCTGCTGAAAGACCGGAATAGCTACCGCCTATAATGATAACTTCAAAAGTGTTGCTGTCTGCCATTGTAATCGTATTTAGATTAATAAAAGTGGGTAGAGGTGTAGTATGTTAAATTAAGCATTAAAATCCAAATTAGATTTCTGCTAAAAATTTCATCAAAGATAAATATTTTTTGTATTATTGCAACTAAGTCGCATTAAAAAAATAAAATATGAGTACCCGAAATACCAAAACAAAAAGTATAATCCTTGATTCATTGAAGAAATCCAGACAGGCACTAAGCCATGAAAATCTGTTAAATACTTTAGACGGACAGGCAGACAGGGCTACTATTTACAGGGTTTTGAATCGTTTTTGTGATGAGGGTATTGCACACAGGATTATAGGCGATGACGGCAAGCAATATTTTGCAATTTGTATTAATTGTGAAAAGAAACAGCATCACCACAACCATTTTCATTTTCGTTGTTTAGGTTGTGATAAGGTAGAATGTATGCCCAACGAAGCGAATCTGAATTTGCCTGTGGGTTATAGTGTTTCTAATTTTAATGGTTTTATTTCAGGGTACTGTCCTGATTGCAGTTAGTGTTTGTTTGCCTTAATGGATGGTTATCCAATCTGTTTTGGCGTTGAAATCAATTACTTTGCCGGGAGCGTCAGGGGTTTCATAGTTGCCTGCCTGATGTTCGGGGTCTTTCATAAATACAAAATCCCAGTTTGTTTTCTCATCATACATAAATTCCCAACTCATCATAAGATTTTGGTACAACGGAAGATTTCCGTAATGTTTTTGGATGTTTTTTATGGTAGCATTTGGATGTAATCCTTTTTCGGTTTTCAGTTCTTTGTGTATAGCGACAATGGCGAGCAATATATCAGTATCCATTTCAGGAATAAGTACCAAAACGGGCTGGTCTTTCCAATAGTAGATATACGCATCGCCACCTCCGTCAAATCCGAAATCAAAGGGGTCGCATCGTTTTCGGGTCAGTTCTTTCAGGTATTTTTCGCTTTCTTCCAAAGATATGCCTACGTTTATGCGTCCTAATCCTCCTTTTCTGATTTGGAAATCCTCAAAACGGAAGCCTTCTTTTAATGGAGTTACAGCAGTTTCTATAGTGTCAATCGGTTCTTCTTCTTTTACTGTATTTTGGATTTTGGTTTCTTGTTTGCAGGACCAGAGTAGGAATAAAGAAAACAATAAGAATGCTTTTAGTCTCATAGAATGGGCTTTATTACAAATATAGAAGATTGCGGAATCATTTTTGGCTCATCTCAAAGAATTGATTTTTCTGAATGCAAATTTAGGGGCAAGGCGTGAGAGATAATACAATATCCTGACTTTGCCAATCCTTATTTCATCTTTTCCGTTTGTCAGGCCTTTGATCATTTCATTTACAGCCTTTTGTGGTGTTATGGCTATTTTGGGAGCATTACCTTCATGCCAGGGTGTGTCTACAACAGGAAATAGCACTTCTATCACTTTTACAGAATTGTTTTTGAGATGATTTCTCAAAACCTGAGTAAATGAGTGCAGGGCTGCTTTGGTGGCGTTATAAAACGGATAATCCGTTCTTGGCACATAGACCAACCCCGTAGTAATATTGATGATTTTTGTCCCGGAATTAACTGCTAATAGTGGCAGGAATAGTTTCGACAAGTGAATAGGTGCCTGAAGATTCGTTGTTATTTCCTCGACTGATTTTTCGTAGCTTTCTATATCATCAGCAAATTGAATCCGATGCACAATAGCCGCATTGTTGATTAGGATATTTATTTCAGGATGGTTTTCGTCAACCCATTTGCTCAACTTCCTGCGTTCTTCTTCAACAGATATGTCACAAGTATAAGTTAGTATTTCAGGAACTGTATTTTGTGCCTGTCGTAATTTTTCGGATGTTCTCGAACAAACAATTACTTTATTTCCCAAACGGATAAACTGTTTTGCCATTTCAAGCCCCAATCCGGAACTTCCGCCCGTTATCAGGATGGTGTTGTTTTGAAAAGTCATTAAATTCTATTTTAATAGGTTTATGGCCCAAAAATAGAAGGAGCAATCGGTTAAAAAATTGACTTATGTTAAGCGGGCTTATTTTTTCGGATGCGGCTCAAGGATTCAGGTTGTATACCGAGATAGGAAGCTACAATTTGCAGTTTTATTCTTTTTTCCAAATCGGGGAATTCAGTTGTGAAAATCTTATAACGCGCTTCGGCATCCAGTAAAAGCAATTCCCTTTCTCTTTTTTCTTTGATAAAATATCCTTTTTCCAGGGCCTGGATAAGAAACTTGTCCCAAAAAGCATCCTGTTGTTGCAATAAAAGCCATTTTTTATAATCTATTTCCAAAATTTCGGAGTCTTCAAGAGCCTGGATATAAAAGTAGGACGATGTTCCGTAACGCATAGCCGAGTAGGCGCTCAAAACTGTATCTGCCGGAATAAAACCTTTTGTAAATTCATACCCTTTTTCGTCTATGTAATAATACCGGAAAAGTCCGTTGATGACAATTGCGAATGTTCTGGGAGTTTGCCCTGCAGAAATATAGTCTTCTCCGCTGCTTATTGATTTGGTTCTGGAAATAGACAATAACTCCGCAGCTTGTTTTTCAGGAATGCCTAATCGTTTTAGTATATCTTTTGGATTGACCATCACATAAAATTTGCTTTCCAAATTACTATTTTTGTTTCAATAAATTATCAAACCATGATAAATGAAGCAGAACTGGCTCAACGTTTGGGGATAAATGCCGACAGGCTAAAAGAATTCTTATCTGTTTCTGAAACCAGGGAGTTTAAAAAGAACAATATTCTGTTTGAAGGTAATGCCGTTTGCGATTGGTTGGGCTATATTGTCAATGGAGCTGTAAGGACTTACTGCGTGAATGATTTGGGAGAAGAAATCAGTTTTCTGCTCCAGGTGAATGGTGACTTTTTTGGCGATTACGAAAGTTATATCACCAATCAGAAATCCGGTTTTATTATCAAAACTACCTTAGATACGGAGATTTTGGTTTTTCAAAAGAAGCATCTCGATATATTAATAGACAGTGATATTTTCTGGACCAGGTTCAGTAAAACGATGTCGGATATCTGTTTTTTAGAAGCAAAGCGCAGGATAGAGGATTTGCTTTTTTACAGCCCTGAAGAACGTTATCAGAACCTTTTGCGGAAGTCGCCGGAAATCATCAGGAAAATACCTCAGAAATACATTTCAAGCTATTTAGGTATCACGGCACAATCGCTGAGCCGTATCCGAAAACGAAGCAATTAATTAACTTTAGTGAACGTTTTTTCATTTTCGGTACTGCAATTTTGCCTTATCAAAAACATCAGCAAATGGAAATAGCGATCATAGGAGCAGGAATAGGAGGACTAACTACCGCCTTAGCTCTAAAAAAAGCAGGAATCTCTTTTAAAATTTATGAAAGTGCGGACGAATTAAAACCCGTAGGCGCAGGCATCATACTAGCAATGAATGCCATGCAGGTATACCGTCATCTGGGTCTGGCCGATACGATTGCCCGGCATGGGAATAGGATTACTGCCATGAATCTTACCAAACCCAATTTTAGCAAACTTTCATCCAATGACCTTAGTTTTTTCGAAAAACAATTGAATGTCAGTACAATTGCGATTCACAGAGCCGACCTGCATAAAATATTGGCAGAAGAAGTAGGGCTGGAACATATCATTTTGGGCAAGAGACTTAAGAATATTATTTCTTATGAAAACATTCATCATGTTGAATTTGAAGACGGTACATCGGTTAAAGCCCGATACCTTATCGGTGCCGATGGAATCCGGTCTGTTGTAAGGGCATTGCTATTCCCGAAAAGTGAATTGCGTGATGCCGGACAATGGTGTTGGCGTGGCGTAGTTGACAAGGTCGAATTGCTGGGATCCTATAGGAATGAAGCTAATGAAGCCTGGGGAAAAGGCACCCGGTTTGGTTTTGCCCAGCTTAACGAACGTCAACTATACTGGTATTTTCTTGCTGATAAGGATATGGCGGAAGTTGATTCTGACATTCTACCTTTTTTAAAAGATTATCATCCATCGGTAACACAAATTATAAAAGCCACTCCAAAGGAAAATAGGTTTGTTTCTCCAATTATGGATTTAAAACCCATACAGCAATGGAATTTGGATAACGTTTGCCTTATTGGTGATGCGGCCCATGCTACGACGCCTAATTTGGGTCAGGGAGCCTGCCAGGCAATTGAAGATGCGTATGCATTGGGTGAATTGTTTAAAAAACATTCAATGCAGGAAGCGTTTCGCCTGTACCCGCAATTGCGTAAAGAAAAAGCGCATACTGTAGTAGCCGTAAGTTGGAAAATAGGCAAACTGTCACACCTCAGAAATCCATTTGGGATTATACTTAGGAATCTTGTTATGAAAGCCACGCCGACTTGTCTAAACCGAAGACAATTGGCAAAATTGTTTGCTTTAGAAAGTAAAAGCTGATTCGATAGAATCAGCTTTTTAGTTTTTTAATAGCATTTTCGACAGAATCATCTGAATCAAAATACTTTGATATGATATTTTCCAGTTTTGTTTTGTCTTTCAATACGCTATCCAAAGTCTTAATCATAAAATCATAATTGGTCATTTCCGTTTTAGATTGTAATAGAGTACGTATCCATTGCCACATCTGTTTTTCTCCAATTTCTTTTTCAATTGCAAGGAATACAACAGGAGCATAATCGTAAACATAAGTCTGTCTGTCAACGTAATCTGCAGGAGTTTTTATCTTTTGGAATGGAATTGCTTTAAAATCACTTAGAAATTCGAATTTCTCATTGATTTCTTTCTGGTAGACATCTTTACCTAACAGGTCTAAGGAGAGCTTTAGTGACAGATATTCTGCAAAACCTTCGCTTAGCATATCACCCAGTTCAGAATTAAATACTTTATAAGTGCCAAAATAATAATGCCCTAATTCATGAGCGATAAAAGGCTTGAACCATTTGTCGAGAAGACCGCTCAAGCTGTTATTTCCGTATCCGACGTTGACTATAGTTGGATAGGCGACAAAAAGCCAACCATCTTTTTTGGAAGTTGGTGTCGTCTGTATAAAAGTAATAGGTTGTCCAAAAGGAATTGATAACTTTTTTTCATAATATTTTTTAAAAGTGTCTGTAAAAGCTTCCAATTCTTTTAGTTTGTCAATACCAATACCAATATCAGGATTTAGGATATAGGTGGAATTGATCTGTTTGTAATCGTAATTTCCACAAAACAGCATCAATTCTTTTGGAGTATCGCTTACAAATCGATTTTTAGATGTTTTGACCGGGATATTTCCGTTGACATATAAAGTATTGCAATCTGCACATTCAATAGTCACATCATAAGTCATCTGATCATATATCTTGTCATTCGTAACATCATATAGAATAGGATACCATGCGCTTTGTGTTCCGTCAGCACGTACCGAAAATGAGTTAAAGGCAATGTTACCTTTCCAGTCTTTTCGGCTATAATCATTAATTGTGTCTTTTATGACAGGAAATTTCCCCACATATTTTACCTGTACCGCTTTAGGTAAAAACTTATTCTTTCTGTTGTTAGCCGAAAAATAATAACCTCTGGATTCATAGGCTTTGTCATCAGGAGAAAAGCTATAGCCAATTAGAAATTCATCTGGCTGCAGACTTTTAAAATTAAGAATATTCATTCTGGAATTAATACGGATATAATAGTCTTTGAGGTTGGGAATGTCACTAAGTGTAAAATCACATTCAAATGTGCCTTCAGTAATTGAAATTTTCACATTACCATTCAAATGAGGCGTTTTTTCTTGGGCATAAATAGCCTGAAATCCGAAAAATAGGAAAAAGAGTTTTTTGAGCATGGCTTATATTTACTATTAATTGTGCAATATAAGAATTTAGAAGGGAACAGTAAAACACATATGTTGTTAGAAAATATTCTCTTTTTGTTCTGTAAAATCAATTAAAAAGGCTTTTTTGTTAATATGGTTTATTGTTGTAAGTTATTTATAACTAGTTCATTATGTTGATATCCGATAGCTTATAAATAAGTAAACTATATAATTAAGCTAGTAATCAATGAATTATAAATAATTAGAAAATAATCTTATTTTTATTTGAAAAGAAGATTTATTTCTTATACATTTGCATTGTAATCATTCGATAATAGCCATTCAAAATCTTGTTGTCCGGAAAACAATACCAAAGAATTCTATTTGCCACGAATATTGCAAGAAATTAATCTTATAATTTAAACACGAAAAAAAATGAGTACAGAAATTAAAAACACGCTTTTCCGATTTGTAACGATGCGTTCGCCGGAATTGCCAGAAGAAACTAACAAGGACAAACGTTTTGTTTATCGAATAGCAAATGAATCTGGGTTTGATAATGCTGTGACAAATAGACCGATCGGTACTAGCAAATGGGCAGCCATGAAAAATTTTTCAGAAACTTTTAATCCTGTCAAAGAGGAAGGAATTAGTGATTATTTTAACCACGATCTACAGCAATTTGCAATTTGGATAACAAGAAATAAATATTCTTATACTGCTTCTGAATTGGCAAATAAAGTTACAGGTTTAGGAAATGTCTTGAATACTGTTGATAGAACTGTTCTTTGGGACAATTTTTTCTATCAGGTAATAACCCAAAAAGATTTTTATTTAAAAGAAATTTTTATGCAACTTTTAGTTGCGGTGCATGTTTTAGAAAATTTCGATGCTAATAATACTAAGTTAGTCAAACATTTGATGAATGCTAAGGTAGTATTGCCTAAAAAACTTTTTGTAGAAGATGTTCCTGCATTACCGAATACTCCATTAGCAGCTGGAAGTGTTGAAGAAGAGGAAGAACAGACTATCACATTACCAGGCGAGGAAATGAAAAGGGTGCAGGCCATTTCTCAATCAAATGCAAATATTGAAAGACACAGAAAACTTAAAAAAGAGCTGCAAAAAGTTGAAAAAATTTATAATAGAGATTATAAGATTGCTTATGATCTTGCTTTAGAGCAATATGAAGAAGACATAAAGCCTATTTTGGCTACTTACGAAGCTGCTCTAGAGGCGGAAAGACAAAATTGGTGCACTGTAAGGGATCCTCAAGTGCCATACAATCCTAATGATCCGTGTGACAATCCGGTTAGTGTTCCAAAGCCAGAGTTGCCAAAATTTGAATTTAGATTCAAGGATCAGCTGGATTTAGCTTATTTTCAGAGCGTATTATCAGCTCCTTCTTATGAAACACTTTTGGAATTATTGGAAATTGAAACAGAAATTGCATCAAGATCAGGTATAATTGAAAACTTTTCTCTTGATCCTGTTATGCCTTCTTTCGAAGGACTCAACCTTTTGATTGATGATGGTATTAATCATAATACAGGTGTCATTATTGGCAATACACCGGGACAAGGCAATACTTCTATTAGTATAGGTGGCGTATTAATTCCAGCTACAGGAACACTAGAAATCTTAGCAGCGCCGTTTGCCTACCAGATTTGCCCAAAAAGTTATAAGAGTCCTACTCTTGCAGGAACGTATGTGAATTTTGATCTTTCTTTTTCGACACCGGATTTGTCTTGGCAAATAATTGGGGTTACCACTATAACAGAGAGCTTATCTGGAGTAAAAACATATGGAACTGACTTTACACAAAGTTGGACAGGAAATAAAGTGACGTTACCGAATCTTCATACTAATGGATTGACAGAAGACGAGTTTTATTCGACCCTGAAAACATTGACTGTGGAGATTGCTTTTTCAAATGGTGCTAAAAAATCACTCACTGTTAATTTCTTCCAATCGCTTAATTGTGTATCTAGGAGAAGTATGGTAACTATTGCTGATCCCAAACAAGAAGTACCTGAGATACCAACAATACCATCTGTACCTCAAACAGGTTCTGAAGGAACGTTTATTCCTTCCGGGTTTGGTGTAAGACAGCTAGGGATTGCCGATTATAAAAAAGTAGAGCAAAGTATCCAGGGTTATGTCGAAGGTGAAGTAGCGGCGATAGAAAACGTCATGGCGCGCGAATATAAAGAAAAAGCCACCCGTAGGCTACGTAGAAGTGAAAACACAACTACAACTTCGTCTGAAAGTGAAAGAGAGCAGTTGACAGATACTACAAGTACTACACGCCATGAAATGCAGAATGAAGTTGCCAAAATTATTCAGGATAATAAAGATTTTACTGCTGGAACTTTTTTTAATGCTGATTTAGGTAAGTATAATATTGGTGGTAATGTCAATATGGCTACACATTCATCTAAAGAGGAAAGTACACGTCAGGCTGTGACCCAGGCTAAAGAAATTACGGAGCGTGCGATGGAGCGAATCGTTGCAAAAGTCAAGGAAGAACGTATTGAAAAAATCATTGATGAATTTGAAGAAAATAACAAACATGGTTTTGACAATACAAAAGGCGACAACCATGTTGTGGGCGTTTATCGTTGGGTAGACAAGGTATTCAAGAACCAGGTTGTTAACTATGGCAAGCGCCTTATGTTTGAATTTATGATTCCTGAACCTGCAAAACTACATTTTTTGGGTATGGCAGAAAATCAAGCAATAACAAAATTAGTAGAACCGGTCGATCCAAGAACCTATAAGGATCCAACAAACGCAGCCGTTAAATTCAACTTAGAGAACTATGCTTCGGTAAACGATAATACGGTCAGATATTGGGCAGGAAAATACAATGTTGAAATACCTGACAAACCTGAAGAGGTAATTCATTGTGGTGCTTCATTTGGAGTTACTTTTGATGGGGTTACATCATCTCGACATGAAGGTGCTGCAGGATCTGGAAAGATTGAGATTCCTGAAGGATATATCACAACTCGCGGAACTTTAAATTTTACTGCGACAAAAGATAATGACAGACAAGTATATTCAGGAATGCATGCTTCACTTGGAAAAGTAAATAAGCTATTGCCAGGTCAGGATGGTTCGATTGACCTTAATGAAACATTTGATTTGGTAGGTTATGTGAAAAATGTGCCCGTTTCTTATACTATGTCCAACTTCTTACATGGAAATCTGAACGCTTCGGTTGAATGCAAGCTTACTAACGAAGTAAAAGACAGATGGCAAAAAGAAACTTTTAAGGCAATTATTGATGCTTATGAAGATGCTGTTGCAGAATATGAGCAAAAGTTAGCGGAAGAAAAGGCAAAAGAAGTAACGATCAAAGAAGCGAATAGTGGTTTTTATCGTCAGATTGAGAACCTGATACTGCGTAAAAATTGTATCTCTTATATTATTGATCAGAATGCTACTGCAAAAAGAACATATGGCAAAGATATGAGCAAACCGCTTGGCGCAGGAGTTGTAAAAAACTTTGGCAATCATGAAATACAGGTAGATGCCAATCTTGATGACTATACAGCTTTCGTGAAATTCATCGAACAGGCATTTGAATGGGACATCATGTCATATAATTTCTATCCATATTACTGGGGAGCAAGACAAAGCTGGAATAAACTCTACCAACACGAAAACAACGACCCATTGTTCCGAAGCTTTATACAGGCAGGTATGGCAAGAGTCATCGTAACTGTTAAACCAGGATTTGAAGAAGCTGTAAGTTATTATATGCAGACAGGCCAAATTTGGAACGGAGGCGAAGTTCCGGTAATTGAGGACAAATTGTTTATGTCTATCGTTGACGAATTGCGTCAGCCGGAAGGACAAAAAGAAGGAAAAGCATGGGCGACAAGAATCCCGACTTCCCTGACTATCCTTCAGGCAGACAGCATTGGATTAAAAGTCGACAAAGCATTGCCATTTGATGAAGACTTGTCTGATTTTGAAGATCCGACATCAGTACCGCAATCTGAAAATTTCTATGTCAGTGATTCGTTGCTTAGTGGAGAAGATGAAAATTTAGCGGAACAAGTTGAGGAAATAGCCTCAAAAATGATAGGAAAAATAGCTATCGAAGATGGATATTTAAAACTGAAGACTAATTCTGAGCCAAGCCAGACCATCTCACAGATTACTATTGAAACCCTTAAGGAATCCATGAATTTTTAATCTTAACCACAAGGGAAGAAGGCAACTCTTCTTCCCTTATTTTATAATAAAAGATATGGCAACAAATATAATTGAAGATTTTGATGAAGAAAGTCAAAATCAATTGGTAGGATTGAAGATGCTGGATTTTGAACAAGTTATGGAGAATAGGCAAAACAGCAGTTTTCAGTCGGTAATTAAAAATAAAAGTTTTGAAGAACGTTCAAATGAATATTCTAAGAAAAGTCCTTTTGGAGAAGGGAGTGTTTTTTATAATAATGATGGTAAGTTAGTATCAATGGATGTGAATATTGGTAAGTTAATGAAAATCATTAAGTTATATACCGATAAAAAAAATACATTAAAATACGAATTTTCTGATTTTGAAGTAATGTTAGCAACTGATATGCAATATTTTCTTCTTAATGAAAAAAATATTGCTATTCAAGCCCAATTAAATACTTTAAATGGAGAGATAGATTTTCAAGCTGATCCTTATTTTAGATTTAATATTGATATTAATAAGCAAAAAATACAATATATACTATGCTATCCATTTAGAAAGTATAAAGATTCCAAAGATGAAAACAAATTAGCTATTATTCTAAGTCTTGCTAAAGGGAATGAATTTCAGGAACTACTTTCCTATTTGGGTAAAGCCCTTCAATTGGTTTCGCAAAAAAATGTTTTAGAAAAGTTTAATAATGCTTTTCTTGAAGCAAAAGATGAAAGTGAAATTTTGGATTTTCTATATGAAAACGTTCCAGATTTTGTTTTAAAAGAAAGAAAGGATGAGCTTTTGTATAAGGATTTGGTATTACTCTCCAAAAAAGGTATTGACAATTGGGGAACAAATGAAAACATTGCAATTCTTAACATTATAAATAATATTAAAAATGCAAAATGGTTTTTTGAACAGGTTAATAAGGATCCTGAGACAATACGATTGCTTTTTGAAAAGTTTAGCTTAAAATACATTGACCAATTAATACTTTCTTTAAGTAAGATAGGCCTGAAAAATTGGTCTGATGAAGAACTTGCAAAAGCATGGAATTTTGATTTAGAGTATAAGGAGATGTTTGAAAAGGAGGAAAGAAACTTAAGTGATTCTCATATTACTTATACTGGTTTTGCGTATTATGATAAGCTGAAAAAGCAATACAAAATTGGTACAGCGATTTTTGGATATAAAACTGGAACATCTGTTTCCCCAGACCAAAAGAGAGAAATTGGACCTCAAGAATTAGTATATGCATATAAACCAATGAAGATAATGGTTGATAAAAATACTATCTATGTACCAGTTTTTGTAGCGGAATATTTCACAAATGAAAAAATTGATAATGAAAGAACTAATATTTTAAATAACATTGCAGGAGGGTTATTGCCTGAAATAACGGCATTAAGAGGTAGTACACTCTTAAGGTTATCAAATTTCTTTAAAGGAAAAAAAATAACTAGAGTTGATGAACTTATTGATTTCCTAAATGCAATCGATGAAAATGTTTTAGCAACTGATTTGGATAAAGTAGGTATCGAAGTATTGTTCAGAGGTACAACGAGAAATGCTGAGGGACTGTTGTTCTCAGGGAATGCGAATACAGTTGCTTATGGAACTTCAACTTCTACAGATCCTATTCGTGCTGTTATTTTTGGAATTGAATCGGCAACTGAATCTGGACAAAAAGGAATTTTGCAGTTTTTTTTATCCAAAGATTTGAAAAACATACATTTACAAGCTCCTAATTTTAGATTTAGTAAAGAATTAGAGATAATTGTAAAAACTAATCCTAAAGAATTGTCTAGTTTTGTTAAAATAGAAATACCTATTGAAGATGCAAGAAAGTTGATAAATGAATTATATAAAGTTGATATTCCAAAATCTATTTATGTCAATGATCCTAATAATGGATTATATTTGATGGAAAATACTGAAAAATTAACGCCCAAACAAGCATTAGAATTTTATAAAGAAGTAATTAAATTAAAATAATCATGAAAACAATAGGAGAAATTTTTGCGGAATTAAAAAAAGAGGGTCTGTTTAATGAATTTTCTTATTTAGGAGCACAATCAATGCTTTCCGATAAAGATATTTTATTGCATCAATTACAAAGTGTTAATAAGGATGAATATGTTTATGTCGAAAATGTAAGTAATTATAATGATATTTTAAAAGGAGAACAATATAACGTCATGTTTGATATAAAAGATCCAAAAAAATATCAGAAGGTAGTTGCTGAAATTGATTTTGTATCTTTAAAGAAGAGTGATAATATTGGTCTTATACCAAAAGGCTATGGAGGCATAGTAAGATTAAAATTTAAAAATAAAGTGCCAGAAATGGTAAAAATTCTAAAACAGGATTGGAGTGAAAAATTAGATATAAAAAATCATACTTATCTATATTTTACAACACAAGAAGTAATAGATAGAATTTTAGAAGAGATAAAAAAACAAGAAAATCCATCAATATAAATTTTCAGAGTAATAAAATTCAATTAAAAAATCCAGCCTAAAGCTGGATTTTTTAATATCAAAAATACGATTAATACAAATTAGGAAACTTCTCAGGATTCACCTCATTCATAATAGCATATACTTTTTCATAAATATCTTCAACAGATGGCTTAGAAAAATAATCTCCATCGGTTCCGTAAGCCGGACGGTGTGCTTTTGCAGCCAGTGTTTCCGGTTTGCTGTCCAGGTATTTGTAACCGTTCTGTTCGTCAAGAATCTGTTGCAGGATATAAGCTGAAGCTCCACCCGGGACATCTTCGTCAATAACCAGTAATCGGTTAGTTTTAGCCAGTGATTTTACAATATCATGGTTAATGTCAAAAGGCAATAATGACTGTACGTCAATGATTTCAGCATCAATACCAATTTCCAGAAGTTCTTTTGCAGCTTGCTCAACCAATCGCAATGTTGAACCGTAAGAAACCAAAGTAATATCTTTTCCTTCTTTAAGTGTTTCCACAACACCAATTGGTGTTTTGAATTCACCCATATTTACAGGCATGGCTTCTTTTAGTCGGTAGCCGTTTAGGCATTCCACAACTAATGCAGGCTCGTCCGTTTCTAATAATGTATTATAGAATCCGGCAGCTTTGGTCATGCTTCTGGGAACCAAAACGTGTATTCCTCGAATAGCATTGATAATCATTCCCATTGGAGAGCCGGAGTGCCAGATACCTTCCAAACGGTGTCCTCTGGTTCTGATGATTAGCGGTGCTTTCTGTTTTCCTTTGGTTCTGTACTGTAAAGTAGCCAAATCGTCGCTCATAATCTGGATAGCATACAACAGGTAATCCAGGTATTGGATTTCGGCAATAGGACGTAATCCTCTCATCGCCATCCCAATTCCCTGTCCTAAGATTGTAGCTTCACGAATACCGGCATCGGCTACACGCAGCTCGCCATATTTTTCCTGCATTCCTTCCAGACCCTGGTTCACGTCACCAATATTACCGGCATCTTCACCAAAAACAAGAGTTTCAGGATATTTGCTGAAAATAGCATCAAAGTTGTCACGGATGATAATTCTTCCATCTACTTCTTCCGCATTTTCTGCATATTGAGGGCGTACTTCCTCTACAGAAAGAACATTTTGTGTTGATTCTGAGAACAGGTTAGAACTGAATTTTGGCTGTATTTTTTCAATATAAGCTGTAATCCATTGTGCTAACTGGTTTTTACCGTTTTCTTTAGCAATTAGACGTAACACTTTTCGCGCTGTTACGATAATATCTTTACGGATTGGTTCTTTAATACCTGCTAAATCAGAAGAGAACTTTTGGATAAAAACCTTGTTCTCGCTTGAAGCTGCAATGTTTTCTAATAGAGCAACCAATTCCTTCTGTTCTGTTTTTATCGGGTCTACAAAAGCGCTCCATGCCGCTTTTTTGCCTTCAAGAACCTCTTTTTTAACGGCATTGTCAATCTCGTCTAATTCTTCCTGAGTTGCAATATTAATAGCAATCATCCATAATTTCATCTGGCGGATGCAATCGTAATCAGCTTCCCATGCCAAACGGTCTGCATTTTTATAGCGTTCGTGCGAACCTGAAGTTGAGTGACCTTGCGGTTGAGTCAATTCCTGAACGTGGATGAGCACAGGAACATGTTCTTCTCTTGCAATTTGTGCTGCCTGTTCGTAAGCAGTGACCAAAGCCGGATAATCCCATCCTTTTACGCGGATGATTTCATAACCTTTATTTTCATTGTCTCTTTGGAAGCCTTTCAGAATTTCAGAGATGTTTTCTTTTGTAGTCTGGTATTTGGCATGTACAGAAATTCCGTATTCGTCATCCCAAACGCTCATTACCATCGGAACCTGTAAAACTCCGGCAGCATTGATGGTTTCAAAAAACAAACCTTCGGATGTACTTGCATTTCCAATCGTTCCCCAGGCAATTTCATTACCATTGATAGAGAAATTGGTTTTGTTGTTGATTCCTGAAACGTTTCGGTATATTTTAGAAGCCTGTGCCAATCCTAACAATCGAGGCATCTGCCCGGCAGTAGGAGAGATGTCGGCACTTGAGTTTTTCTGTAAGGTAAGATTCTTCCACGAACCGTCTTCATTCAAACTGTGTGTCGCGAAGTGCCCACCCATTTGACGTCCGGCAGACATCGGGTCATGGTCAATATCGGCATGGCCATAAAGTCCGGCAAAAAACTGTTGTATTGTCATTTGCCCAATAGCCATCATAAAAGTCTGGTCGCGATAGTAGCCGGAACGGAAATCTCCATTCTTGAAAGCCTTGGCCATAGCCAGCTGCGGCACTTCTTTTCCGTCACCAAAAATCCCGAATTTGGCTTTTCCGGTCAAAACTTCACGACGTCCTAACAGGCTACATTCCCTGCTGATAACGGCAATTCTATAGTCATTCAATACTTCAGTTTTGAAATCTTCAAACGAAAGTTCTTTTTTGGAAGCTATCTGTGTCATAAAATGGAATTTCTTGAATAGAAAACAAATTTAATCATTTCTGCTTATAAAACAAGAGAGAATTAATTTTGATATTTTCAGTCAAGTTGTTTGAAATGCTGTTTTGGATAGAAAATAATCAGGAAAACCTCTTTAAAATTATTTTTTATGCAATTTTAAGACGAAATAATTGATTCTCAATATTCTTGTATCGAAATTGAGGATTTAAAACCATTTTCTGGTAAAGAGATTAATTAATGTTCTTGGACTGAAGGTAATGATAAAGCGTACCTTTTCATTGTAATGAGGTTGTCCTACTTCCCATCCGTTGCTGGAGTACACAGGGAAATAAAGTTCAAAATAATCGGTAACGAGATTGAGTCGGATACCACTGTCATACACAAAATTAGGGTCATTGTGCCTGTTTTTGACGAATCCGGCATCTCCGTAGATTTCAATCCATTGCCAGATATTGAAACTACCATTTAGGGTTGCCATCCAATGATTGGCAAAAGGAGTATCAAGTTTTGATTTAAAACCACCTTCTGCAAGAATCAATTGCTGACTAAAAAATCCGGTACTTTCGGAACGTCCGTAATAGTTGTAATCAAATAAATAGTCGGTTGGGCGGTCAAGTGCAAAACTGAAATAATCCGTATTGGTTTTATTATAGAGGAAAGTTCCGGCATAGAATCGAAGATTCAGTTGTCTGTTGTCCTCAAACAGCCTGCGGTATTCGATTTCAGTTGAAAGTTTACCAAATTTTCCTGAAAGCTGCAGGTCGGTCAAAAAATTAAAATGGTTGGTTACTTCTGTTTTTATATTGTAGTATTTGGCATTAAAGACAGAGTAATTTTCAGTTCTTTCTACACTATAAGCCGATTTGTCCCTGTTTACAAGCACTTCCCGAAATTGGATACCCTGTTTTCTGTTATCCCTGAAATTGTTTTCACGGAAAAGCATGGTCACCGTTGGTGTTAATTTGGTGTAGGCTGCATCGGGCGCATAATGGAAATAGGAGCCACTTAACTGATAACGGACATTAAAAGGACTGTTGGTATTGCGATTGTGTTGGTTTACCAGAAATGAAAACGAACCTGTCAGTGTTTGTGTATTAGGAGAGTAAATAGGATTGATTTCATAAATAAACGGTTTGTCGAGTATGGTCTTATTGTTGAAACGAATACCAGGCGAAAGCCCGTCATAAAGGTTATAACTTATTGTAGGTATGTAAAGTATCTGGTTGTAATACGGGTCTTCAAGGTCTTTCATGAAATTGAACTTGATTGGCCGGTTCTGAGAAAAGAAACCTTTTAAAGATTTCCAGTTATTGCGGAGATTGTATTCCGGAACCTCGTTTTTATAATTTAATACGATTTTATCGGCATCATTTCGCGGAACGGTAAAAGTACTGTCGGTTTTGATATTATTGAGCCATTTTTTAAAAACGACTTCATTTTTTTTAATTCCGTAAACAGGAATAGGAACAACGGTTTTTGTCTTGTTCCGTACCGTAAATGTCACGCTGTCTTTTGTTTTTGAAACACCCGTAAATCTATAATCTACAATGTCTCTGGAATCGATAATGGTATTGAAAAACCAGTCGATATTTTGGTTGGCGTTAGACTTGAGAATGTTTTCAAAATCAGTACGGGAAGTGATATGCTCACTGTTGAGGTTGTAAAATTCTTTGATACTGTTTTCTACGATATCATTTCCAAGATAATTGTCTAAATATTTAAGGCTGAGTCCGGCTCTGTATTTGCTTGCAATCTGCTCGTTAAACTTAATAAAAGTGTTTTTTGGGTCGCCTAAGGGCTGGTCGAGGTTTTTTCGGGCCATGAGCATATAGAAATAGCTGTACTGCTCATTAAAGTCAATAGTGGTGAGATTATAGCCACGCAAAAGCCACCATTGCGAAAGGTTACCCATCATTTTGCTGTTGGGGTGATTTTCGTCAATGTATTTCATCATGGTATAAATCTGTATGCCGTCATAAATCCAGTTGTCGTCTCTGGCATTCAGATGCAGGCTGGTTTTTAGAAAATTGTTGAGGTAAGTCTTTAAGAATTTTATCTCAAACATAAACTCATCCGGAAACGGACTTATAAAGGAAGGAAGCTGGTTGAGTCCATAAAAAGGGTTTCTCTCATAGTCGGTTTGGGAAACCGTTATTTTTTCAAATGGATAGCTTCCAATATTTTCATGGACAAAGTTCACGATTCTGTCAATTACAATAGCTTTCTGTATATCGTTCAGCCTGTTTTCCTTCAAATTGGTTTCTACCGTAACATTATTGTTTTTGTAACTGTAGAATGTCGTCTTTGGCTCTACAAACAGATTAAAGTCCAGACGGTTTTTTCCCGTCAGTTCATAAGTTGAAAATGAACTGTCTTTTATGTGGTTTACTTCGTCGAGGTCCGAAGTCGCTATCAGTCCCGATGGCAGTTTTAAGGTTACGTCAAAATCAGTTGCAGCATTGGTGATATCGTCAAGATTGTTATTGCTGTATATGATAAAGCGATGGTTTTCATAGCGGGCAGGAGCAAGGCACCAGTTTTTAAGGTTAAATTCGCCTTTGTCGTTCCATCCGTATTTTGTAAAACGGTCGTTAGGGAATTTAACCTGATAGGTCAGTTTTAGTATTATTCTTTCGTTTGGAGCTAATTTTTCACGAAGATTGATTTCAATCACGTCAGGGTGCTTTTCAAATCGGTGCCACTTCAAAAACAGATTTTCCTGGTCAATAATGGTTATGTTTTCTGTTTTTCCTCTGTCTTCATCATGGGCTAGGTGGAAGCTGCGTACAAATTCATCAGAAAAACGTTTGGCTAAAGGCGTGTTTTTATCTGAATAAGCCTGATTCCAGTCGTTTACTACAATTGAAGTTAACGTATCGCCGGTTTGGTTGTAAAAAGTAATTTCCTGCTGGACATAAGCTGACTTTTCTTCGCTGTTGATTTCAACATTCACTTTTGAATGATGTTGTGCATTTCCCCTGGTGGAAAAAAATAAAGACAGGCAGGCAATAGCAATTTTGGCGAAAGTCTTCAAATGATGATTTTAATTATAGCAAGTTTACTTATAATTAGATACATTTCCTAATAAAGGTTGCTTAAGATTGGCTTAAAGATGCAAAAACAAAAAAGCACCCTTGTTTGAGGATGCTCTTTATTGTGCGATGGGTAATTCCTGAATTAAAAGTTTGGACTTAAATTGTATTTTTTATAGAAGTTATCCAGTACATCCAGTACTTCGTCTTCGTTGTCTACAATTTTAATAAGGTCCATATCGCCAGGACTTACATTGCTGTATTTTTCAATCAGTACGGTTTTTACCCATTCAATCAGTCCGGCCCAGAAATCTCTTCCTACCAGAATGATTGGGAATTTCCCTATTTTTTTGGTCTGAATCAACGTTATCGCTTCAAAAAGCTCATCCAGAGTTCCAAAACCACCCGGCATAACCACGAAACCCTGGGAGTATTTCACGAACATTACCTTGCGAACAAAGAAATAGTCAAAGTTCAGGTTTTTGTCTTTATCGATATAAGGATTGAAGTGCTGTTCAAAAGGCAGTTCAATGTTCAAACCTACAGAAGTTCCGCCTCCGAGGTGGGCGCCTTTGTTTCCGGCTTCCATAATTCCGGGACCACCGCCGGTAATGACACCATATCCGGCTTTACTTATTTTATAAGCAATTTTTTCTGCAAGCAGGTAATATTTATCTTCGGGCTTAGTTCTTGCTGAACCAAAAATCGAAACGCAAGGGCCTATTCTTCCCATATTTTCGTAGCCGTTAACAAACTCGGACATAATCTTGAAAATTGCCCAGGAGTCATTGCTTCGTATTTCGTTCCAGGTTTTTTGTTTAAATACTTCTTGTATTTTGTCGTCTTCGTTTTCGAATGTCTCTTTTTTCATCTTTCTTAAAAATTAATCAGCCTGCTAAGATAGCTCTTTTTTGAGGAATTGCGCGGTGTAGCTGTTTTTATTTTTGGCAACTTCTTCCGGCGTTCCTTTGGCAATCAGCTGTCCGCCGCCTTTTCCTCCTTCAGGTCCGATATCGATAATATAGTCGGCTAATTTGATAACGTCCATGTTATGTTCAATAATTAGGACGGTATTTCCTTTGTTGACCAGTTTGTCAATTACTTCCATCAAAACGCGGATGTCCTCAAAATGCAATCCGGTTGTAGGTTCGTCCAGAATGTAAAATGTATTTCCGGTATCTTTTTTAGACAATTCGCCGGCCAGTTTTATTCGTTGGGCTTCACCACCGGAAAGCGTTGTGCTTTGCTGTCCGAGTGTAATATATCCTAAACCGACATCTTGCAAGGCTTTGACTTTTCGGTAGATTTTCGGGATATTTTCAAAAAATTCCACACCTTCATCAACCGTCATGTTCAATACGTCAGAAATGGATTTTCCTTTGTAGCGTATTTCTAAAGTTTCACGGTTAAAGCGTTTTCCCTGACAGGTTTCACATTCTACATACACATCTGGCAGGAAGCTCATTTCAATAGTTCGTACTCCGGAACCCTCGCAGGTTTCGCATCTTCCGCCAGAAACGTTAAAGCTGAAACGTCCCGGTTTGTAACCGCGTATCATGGCTTCGGGTGTTTGTGTAAATAGGCTTCTGATTTCCGAAAAAACTTCGGTATAGGTTGCCGGATTGGAACGTGGTGTTCTTCCAATAGGCGACTGGTCAATATCAATAATCTTGTCAATATTTTCCAATCCTTCAATCTTTTTGTAAGGCTGAGGTTTTTTGACACCATTAAAGAAATGGGCGTTCAGAATTGGATAAAGCGTTTCGTTAATGAGTGTTGATTTTCCACTTCCGGAAACTCCGGTTACGCATATCAGCTTGCCCAAAGGCAGCTCAATCGAAACATTTTTCAGGTTGTTTCCGGTTGCTCCAGTGAGTTTAAGGAATTTTCCGTTGCCTTCGCGTCGCTTTTTCGGAACGGCAATTTCCATCTTACCATTCAGATAGGAAGCTGTAAGAGTATGTTCTTTTAAAAGTTCCTTGGGTGTTCCTTTGCTGATTATCTGTCCGCCAAAACGTCCTGCTTTTGGACCTATGTCAATAACATAATCCGCTCTTTCAATCATGTCTTTATCATGCTCTACAACAACAACTGAATTTCCGATGTCACGCAATTGTTCTAAGGAATGGATTAGCTTTTCGTTGTCTCTTTGGTGCAATCCAATGCTTGGTTCATCCAGGATATAAAGTACGCCAACCAGTTGTGAACCAATTTGGGTAGCCAGACGGATTCGTTGGGCTTCTCCACCGGAAAGCGATTTGGAGCTTCGGCTAAGGGCAAGATAATTTAATCCGACATTCACTAAAAAGCTCAATCTGGATTTGATTTCCTTCACGACTTCAGAAGCAATTTTCTTTTGTTTTTCTGTTAGGTCGTTATCCAGTTGCTTAAACCAAACCGCCAGGTCAGAAATATCCATATCGGTTAATTCTGCAATATTTTTTCCGTTTACTTTGAAATATAAGGATTCTTTTTTCAGACGGGAACCTTCGCAAACCGGACATTTAACTTCATCCATGAATTCTTTTGCCCAGCGTCTGATGGTTGTAGAGCCGCTTTCGTCGAATTGGTTCTTTATAAAATTGGAAATTCCTTCAAAGTCAATCTTATAATCTTTTGTAACTCCCAGTGTTTTAGAAGAAACCTCAAATTTCTCTTTGCCACCATGCATGATAATTTCCATGGCTTCATCGGAGATTTTTTCAATCGGGTCGGTCAGTTTAAAACCGAATTTCTCTCCAATGATTTCCAATTGTTTGAAAATCCAGGAACTTTTGTATTCTCCTAAAGGAGCAAAACCGCCTTGTTTGATGGAAAGTTTCGGATTCGGAATGATTTTTTTCATATTGATTTCGTTCACGGTTCCCAGGCCATTGCAATGGTCGCAAGCCCCTTTTGGTGAGTTGAACGAAAAATTATTCGGTTCCGGATTCGGATAGGAGATACCTGAAGTAGGACACATCAGGTTTCGGCTGAAATAGCGTATTTCCTGACTATCCTGGTCAATAATCATCAGAATATCATCACCATGATACATGGCTGTCTTAATGCTTTCGGTCAGGCGCTTGTCATTTTCCGGTGTATTTTCGATGAGCATCCTGTCGATAACCGTTTCAATATCGTGTGTTTTGTAACGGTCGAGCTTCATTCCGGCAGTAATATCTTTGATTTCGCCGTTGATGCGGACTTTCAGGAATCCCTGTTTGGTAATCTGTTCAAATAATTCACGGTAGTGTCCTTTTCTGGAACGGATTATAGGAGCCAGGATATTGATTCGTCGTCCTTTGAACTGTTCGAAAATAAGTTCCTTGATTTGTTCGTCACTATAGCTTACCATTTTTTCTCCGGTTACATAGCTGTAAGCGTCACCGGCTCTGGCATATAACAAACGCAGGAAATCGTAAATTTCCGTAATGGTTCCTACAGTAGAACGCGGGCTTTTGCTGGTGGTTTTCTGCTCGATGGCAATTACAGGCGAAAGTCCGTCGATTTTATCTACATCCGGGCGTTCCAAACCGCCAAGAAACTGTCTTGCATAAGCAGAAAAGGTTTCAATATAGCGACGTTGTCCTTCGGCATAAATTGTATCGAAGGCCAAAGACGATTTTCCCGAACCTGAAAGCCCGGTAATTACTACCAGTTTTTCACGAGGAATCGTAACGTCAATATTTTTCAGATTGTGGACGCGGGCGCCCAAAACTTCAATCGTATTTTCAGTGTCTAGCATAGCATTTTTTGCAAAACGCAAAGGTACGTTTTTGTAATTTATTTTTAGTTAAAGACTGAGGTCCAAAACTTAAAATTTATTGACTATCGGTGACTTTATACCAAAAAATTATTGAACTATATCTTTTTGTAGTAAGTTAGTTTTTTGATAAATTAATTATATCTAAAATCTCCTCAACTGTATGTAAGACCTCAATTGTTTCTGACGTAGTAAAGATTATTGCCTTGGCTATACGCTCTTCTCCCAGAGGAGTAATTTTTACTATGTAATTAACATTTAAATATTGTACTCTATTCATTTTGTCTATTACTTTTATAAATCCAGACATATTTCTTTCTTATTTAAGATTTATCAAATATATAGAAAATAAAAACCTCCCTAAAGAAGGAGGTGATATTTCAAGAGCTATTTAGCTTATATTTCTTCTTTAGGAGGTTTGGTAAGACCATCAACCATTTCATAATAAGCCACAGTTAAGTCACTCGAAAAAGGATTGTCTTTGTGATAGATTATACTTGTAAAATGATGATATTCATCATCTGGTACTTCTATAGTATTGTCTATTTTGGTGGTATTAATATTGAAAGGGCTGTTGGTATACCAAGCATTAAATTTTCTAGCTCTTGAGCGTTCCTTATGGTCAGCAGTATAGCAATAATAAACAATTGATTTTTCGATGTCTTTAAAAAAATGAGTTATTACCGCATCTATTGTTAGCTCTACATCAGTATCTAACTGTGGTTTTTCATCTGAAACTTTATCAATAGTTATACTGTATATTTTTGATAATTTTTTTACAGTAGATGTGTCGGAAAAATAACTCATAGAGTCGGAAAAAATAATATTGTACTCAATACCGTTTTTTGTTGTAAAGGAGTAAGTAAAGCTTTCGGAATCAATTGTTACCTTATAAGGGCATTGCAAGTTTAATTCCTCTTTCATTCAAATCTTTTAAAGTAAGCTCTCCTTTAATATAAGCACGTATAGCCTTTTTGTCATCTGCGAATTTTTTAGCAGATGCAATTATTGCTGAAGTATTTTTGTTTTTGCTCATAATGATACAAAGTTAACTAATAACAAATCTCTATAAAGAATTTCCTATATTATTATCTTATAGTTCAATAGGTTATTCATCATTAATTTCTATAGCTAGATTATAAAAAGTTTCTCTATTGTATTCTTGTTTATTTTCTCAATCAGAATTATCTATAAATTATATATTCTCAACAGTAATTATTTCTCTTATAAATAGCTATATGAAATGTATTAAAGCAAGATTTTTAATTTATATATTTTGTAGTAACATATTTAAACTTTTTGTCTTTAATATTTTTTTCAATATACTGTTCAATATCTTTTCTTTCAGTATCTGAACATTCCTTTAGGATGAATTTTATTAGATAGCTTATTTATACTGTCAATATCTTCTCATATCCTTTTTAGTATAAATATCTCTCATTACTGGCATATGATATTTTTATTTGTTAAGTTTACATAAATAAAAAAGCCACTATCTCTAGTGCTTTTTTTTGGTATAAAGTTCCCGATAGTCAATAAAATTTATTGACTATCGGTGACTTTATACCAAACAATCAATATAAAAGTAAAGCCCTTAAACAAGGGCTTTACTTTATTTAAGTTCTGTTGGAATGGTAAATTTGAATAAATGACTGATATCTGATATAGCATAAATCTTTTTACCATAAACATCTTTCGGCTTTTTAGTTGAAATCAATTTAATATTCAATTTTACTGGTGATACATCCTTATTCAGACTTATATTCTCATCACTTATAGTAAATTTGAATTCAGCTTTTATTTCAGAATTATCTAAAATTGCATTTTGTCTTAATAAAAGATTTTTTTTATCCTCATCGATTAATATAGGTTTTTCAACTGAATCCATAATAAATTTGCCAGGACAGGTAATTTCATTAATTATTCTTGAATGAATAATCTTCATTTCATTTTCATCTCTTACTTCGAGAATGATAGGCATCTCAAAACTATGTATGGTATCAGATGTTTGAAATTGATAGTTTACGTGGTATGTCTGAATAAATCTGTCTTCTATATTTTGTGCTATTCTAAGTATCATATCAATTAAAAATTGGTTTAGAATAGTAAAGATATTAAAAATTGGTTTCATAACTATTTTCTTTATAAATAGTTATGAAACCAATTAAAGTAAATAGAATTTTAGCGTTTAACTATTTTATAAGTTTTATTTAAGTAGCTAGCCACCATTATTAATACGATTATTCCATTAATAACTAATTCAGCATCTCTTTTGCTGTTCTTCACTAATTGTAAATTTATCATTTTGAAAAAAGCCTTGGATTTAAAGTGTCAAGCGCAGCTATAAAATCTTTCATCTGGTTATAGGTCGGAAACTCAAACTCAAATGTTATTCCATCTTTGTTATTTGTGGGTGCTGAATAAACGGCTCCATATGTATGCGCAAACCTCTGTATTGTAGAGATATGCAATGAATCTTTATGTAAAATAGTTAATTGATAAAAGTTCATAATTTATTTAATTTCTGTTTTAATTAAAATACTAAATAACCATTCCTTATTTTCTCCTTGATTATATTCACAATCTTCCGAATCGAAACCATACTTATGTGAGTCAGTATCATCAAATAGATGCCTAATTGTAATATTGGTTATTTCATAAACCTTTGGATTTCTTGCTATTGGTTCAAATTGAATTTTTTGACCTATCTCTAATCTGGAAATAGATTCTTTATTGGACGCATTGACAATAAATTTCATCATTTCACTATCAGTAGTTGAGAAACATTCGTCATTGGAATCACAACTAAAAATGAATTTTACATAATATGGTATATCTATTAATTTCATAATTTTTTTAGCATTATTTGTTTACTTTTTCAAAATTAACAAATTCATTGATATATAATTTACGAGAAACCACATTTGTTAAAATATTATGAAAAAATTTGTTTATTTTAAAAAGTTACGTATCTTTAACGTAACTTAATTAATTCACATAAAATGACAATAGCTAAAAATAAAACTAGACGTGAGGTACACCTAACACAAGACATAATAGATTTGCTTCAAAAACAAGCAGAAAAAGAAAATAGAAGCCTTAAAAACCTAATGGAAGATATACTTATAAAACACGCCAAAAACACCGAATATAACCCAAATAATAAACAAGATGACCTTTAAACAATTTTTCCAACGATTCCCTAATGAAGAAGCTTGTAAACAACACTTCAAAGCCTATAGAGATAAATCTGGCGTAACTTGTAAAAAATGCCAAGGAAAAGAGCATTATTGGCTCTCTACAATCTCATACTACAAATGTAAAAGCTGTGGATTCAGAACCTCTCTTAAAAGTGGTACTGTAATGGAAAATAGCAAGTTACCATATCAACATTGGTATATGGCTTTTATGCTTGTAAGCAGCACAAAGAAATCCTTTTCTGCCCTAGAAATCCAAAGACAGATTGAACACAAGTTTTATGAGCCTATTTGGTTAATGATGCATAAAATCCGTAGAGTTATGGGACAACGTGATGCAGAATATAGATTAGAAAATACCATTGAAATGGATGAGGGCTTCTTTATTACAACACCAGAAGATATAAGAAGAGATTACAAAGGTAAGAGACTGCCTAGGTTAAAGAAAAGAATGAAGCCTGGTAAAGGAAGTCCTCGCACAGCTACAGTTTTGGTTATGGCAGAATCAATACCTAATTTCAATCATAACAATATACATAAGCCAAAAAGAGCTGTTAGATTCATAAAAATGATTCGTGTCGAAGACAATAAAGCTGAAACAATTTTACCAGAAGTAAGAAAAAATATTGTGTGTGAAAATGCGGAAATAACTACAGATGGAGCTAATCATTACAGTAAGCTCCGTGCTATAGTTAAAGGTCATCAATGTGTAAAAATGACGCACATAGATGCTCATACAGTTTTGCCTTGGGTACATAAGACAATATCTAATGCAAAAAGAAATCTTTTAGGAATCCACCATTCTATAGGTAGAGGCTATATACAAAACTATCTTAACGAATTCTGTTTCAAATTCAATAGAAGATATAACGAAATGGATTTATTTGACAGAACTCTGAATGTAGCTACTAATTATCAGTGGTATAATTAGATTTTGAATTGTTCTTATTCAAAGTTGATTTTATATCTAATAGTATCTCTACGAGTTGTGACATTCCAATAAGGAAAATACCCATACACAAGCCAATTGAAAGAGTTTTGATTAAATCAAAGATGTTATAATCTCTTTCTCTAAATCTTGCCACAAACCCTCTCAAATCCAAATCATCGCTAATGAGAATATAAGCAATAACCATACTATATGCTATGGTTATAAAGATGATTATTCCGCCCATATATAGATAGAAGTTCTGCATTAAACGTAAAGATTGATATTCTTTTTTTCTATGCCCTAGAAATTTGGCTATGAAAATTGAGATTAAGACTGCGACTAAGAGCAATAGTATTGGAATCATTATTTTTAATTTTTAAAGTTTGTTGAATGTTTTTACAGTGTTAGGAAGAAAAATTGAATCTGAGTATTACTTTTTCATTATGTAAATATTAGTAGATTAAACACTTCAAAAAAACTGGATTAAATACAGTTAAACATTAAATTCGAGTGTTTATTTGCAACTGAAAAGATTAATTTGCTACTTTAGCGGTATGGATATAGGAGATAACATTAAGAAGTTCCGTGAATTAAAGAATATTACACGTGAGCAAATGGCAGCTGACCTTGAAATGAGCGTTAGCGGCTATTCTAAAATAGAAAGAGGAGAGATTGACCTTACGATTTCTCGAATCCAACAAATAGCACAGATTCTGAATATTGACATATCTCAGATTTTGAATTTTGATGCTACTCAAATCTTCAATGTATCACATAACAATCTAGTTCAAGGATTAGGAGCCAAAGCTGAAAATATGCACTTCTATACTGATGATTATAGAGAGAAATACATCAAAATGCTTGAAGCTGAAATTGAAAGATTAAAATCTGAGCGAAAATAAGTATCTTCAAAAATAATTACCTTCTCAGATATGTCAAAAGATGAAATATTGTTAACTTGGGAAGAAATTAATTCAATCCTTGAAGATGCTCGAACAAATATTTTAGGTAAATATTCTGGTTTGAGAACCTTTGCAAATAGTAATCCTTCACCACTCACAATTTTGAGAATTACCGACACTAATGGGTTAATTCTCATTAGAGGTCAAAAGTATACAGGATATGAACACATAAAATTAAGGCATAACTCTTATAATCCCAATGTTTATTGGCGAGATGAAAACACAAAATTTGTAATCGAAAAGCCAAGTCTATTTCCAAAAGAAATCCCCCCTCTATATTTTGCTGATGTTGCTGACCAAGTATTTAAACCTGACAATAAACTTGAAAATAATCGTACAAACAGCCCTTTTGACGTATATGAAGGTTTTTGCACAATAAGCAATGTTACCGAAAAATACAAATTGCTGCTTTATACGGAAACAAAAATTATTCATACTTTATACCCCATCAATAATAAGTTAAAAACTAAAAAGGTTAAAAATTTTGATTTTGCAAGAGGGGAAGTAATTGTAGATGATACTACTGACAAAACAAAAAGATTTATCGCAATTCCTTATCACACCTATGAAGGGATTTTTATGTACGATATTATAATTGAAAAAGATTTTACTTTGAATAAAGAAAATATCTATATACGAAGGCTAAATAATAACCAAAAAAATGCTTTAGGAAGCATATTGCTTTTGACACGAGAACTGATTGAGTTTAAATTCCCCTCAAAAGAAGGAAAATATTATCAACAAGCAGATTTAACAAGCATAGAACGAGAAATACTAAACTTTCATAAATATTTAGAAGGGCAAAAAAGATAAATTTTAGGTGTTGATTATTTCCTGTCTCAAAATTATCTCATTTCGAGTTCTTTTATTTTCTTTCTTATCACTGCAATCTCCTTTTGAAGTTTTAATATTTCAAGCTCTTTCATCAATTTCTTCTTACGCTCATTATTCTTCTCTAAATGCAGCTCATTATGTATATAATTGATTTTGTTAGATAGCTTATTTATACTCTCAATATATCTTCTCATATCCTTTTTAGTATAAATATCTCTCATTACTGGCATATGATATTTTTATTTGTTAAGTTTACATAAATAAAAAAGCCACTATCTCTAGTGGCTTTTTTTGGTATAAAGTTCCCGATAGTCAATTAAAATTTATTAAAAGCAAAATGGTCTCTAAAAAAGGATAAAGCTTTTAGTTTAAAGTTTTTGGATTATAGAAGAATGTATGTTTAGCGATTAAACCTTTCTCTGCGTTTTATTCGATGACCATTTCTTTTAATTTCTTTCTATAGGTTTCAAGCACATGAACTTTAGAAATGAATCCGAAATACTTACCGTTTTTAGTAACGGGAAGCTGTTCCAGATGGGCATTTTCAAATTTTTCCATGACGACTTCCATTCCATCTTCATAAGAAATCACATCCAAAGGTGGTTTCATGACTTCAGGAATGGTAGTGTATTTTAACCGGAAAGAATTGAAAACGATGGGTTTCAGGTCTTCAAAGTCAATAATTCCAATGAGTTCATTTTTGGCATTTACCACCGGAAAAACTTCCTGTCTGGAATTGGCAAGATATTCTACGAGGCTTTCCAGTTTGTCTTCCGGACTAACGGTTTTGTATTCTGAATTGATATGGCTTAAAATATCAATGTTAGAAAGAATATTTTTGTCTTTATCGCTCGTAAATACGTCGCCTTTGTCCGCCAGATGCTTGACATCCATTGAATGCGTTTCGAATCGTTTGGAAACGGCAAAACTTATAGACGATACAATCATTAAGGGTACCATCAGGTTATAGCCTCCGGTAATTTCACCAATAAGGAAGATAGCTGTTAGTGGCGCATGGAACAGGCCGCTCAATATTCCCGCCATTCCTACGATTGTAAAGTTTCCAACCGGAAGTTCTTTTCCAATTCCCAGAATGTTGAAAAACTTGGCTACGAAAAATCCTAAATAAGAACCTACAAAAAGGGAAGGAGCAAAGTTGCCTCCGTTACCGCCACTGCCTAAAGTAAGTCCTGTGGCATACACTTTCAATAACATCGTGATACCTACAAACAGCAGTAAAATCCATTCATTACTCTTGTATTCGTCAAGTAAGGTGTTTTCTAAAAGCATTTGCGGATTAGCATTAGATAAGGTCTTGATGCTTTCATAACCCTCACCAAAAAGTGTCGGGAAAAAGAAAATAAGTACCGCCAGTATGGAAGCACCAAACAATGCCTTTTTATAAGCGCCGTTTTTGATTTTCTTAAAAAAGCCTTCTATTTTTTGAAACTTTCGGGCATGGTAAACAGAAACCAATCCCGCCAGAATTCCCAAAAGGACATAAAAGGGAATGTTATGATAATCAAATGTCTGTTGCTGCTTGAAAGACAAAAGTACGTCTTCGTTTAAAACGATGGTTGAAACCAAAGCTCCTGTGGCTGCAGAAATCATAATCGGAATAAAAGCCGTAATGGCCACATCGGTCAATACGACCTCAATAGCAAATAATACTCCGGCAATAGGAGCGTTAAAGGCAGCCGCAATACCGGAAGCCACACCACAGGCAAGCAATAGAATCCTGTCTTTTTGCGAGAGTCTGTATTTTTGGGCAAAGTTAGAACCAAAAGCAGCTCCGGTAATTGTAATTGGTGACTCTAATCCTGCAGAACCACCCAAACCTACCGTTAAGGAACTGGTGATTATCTGCGCATACATTTGCTTTTTGGGCAGTATTCCGCCCTTTTTTGCAACAGCATACAATATTCTGGAACTTCCCTTTTCTAAACTTCCATCCAATACGTTTTTGACGACAAAAACCGTTAGCAGGATTCCTATGATGGGAAGGATACTATTGATGTAAGGCAGTTTTAAATAGCCGTTCACATAGGTGGCAAATACAAAAACGGAGTGCGCAAAACCTTTCAGCACAATTACGGCAAAAGCACAGGAAATCCCTACGATAACACAGGATAAATAAATAAAATGCCTTTCAGAAAGGAAATTCTTGAACAAAAAAAACAAGGTTTCGATTTGCCGGAAAATGTTTCTGAAAAATACTTTTATTTTAGGTGCTTTTTTGGCTGACATTTTTTCTTTTGGAAAAATTACGATTAAGAATCGCTAAAATAAGCCTTTTGTTAAAATTTTATTGATAAAAGTATTATAAAGTTTTAATTTTCTCGGCTACGAATTCCCGAAGTTCCTTAAAAAACAAAGTGAATTCCTGTTCAAATTCTTTGTAGAATTGTTCCAGTTCTTGCACAGATTCACCCATTTTTGAAGTGTTTTTTGTACGTCGGTCCATTTGTGATAAAATAGTTCCTATACCGTCAACAAACTGGTAATTCCAAAGCCAGTTGCCTCGTTCCATGTGCGGTAGCATGTTTTGGACTTTTGGAGTAAGCATATCAAAATTGTCTTCCAGAGACTGGTAAAAGTTTTGTACAAAAACATCCAGCTTTTCATCCGAATAGTCCTGCCAGTTTTTGGCTAAAAAATGGTCATAAAAAACATCGATAATTACTCCGGAATAGTGGCCATATCGTTCATGAAGCCGGTGCTTGCTGATTCTAAAAACGGCATGTGCATCTGTAAAAGTATCTATAGCACGATGCAGCAGGATTCCTTTTCGGATATCGTCCGGGAAATGCTCGTAATCTTTTCCACGTACGCCATCAGCCATGAAACCGCCTATTTTCATGAAGTCGTTATTGCCTGAGAGATAAATATGGGCTAGAAAATTCATTCGCCTAATTTAGGAATTTTATATTACTTAAATGGCAATTCATATATTTGCTAACAATTTAAATTCTGAAACAAAAAATCAAACCTTAATATGACTTTAATCAAATCAATATCAGGAATCCGAGGCACCATCGGAGGTAAAGTAGGAGATAACCTGACTCCGGTTGACGCTGTAAAATTTGCATCGGCTTATGGAACCTGGCTGAAGAATTACTCAAAGAAAGAAAAACTGACTGTAGTAATTGGCCGCGATGCCAGAATTTCCGGACCTATGATTCATAATCTGGTGGTGAATACGCTAATCGGATTGGGAATTGATGTTATTGATTTGGGATTATCAACAACGCCAACTGTTGAGGTAGCCGTTCCGTTGGAAAAAGCAGACGGAGGAATCATCCTGACCGCCAGCCACAATCCAAAGCAATGGAATGCGTTGAAATTATTAAACGAAAAAGGGGAATTCCTGAGCGGTGCCGAAGGTGCGAAGATTTTAGATATTGCCGAAAGGGAAGCATTTGATTTTTCGGATGTAGACAGCCTGGGGGAAATTATTCCAAATGACGCTTACATGGATATTCATATTGATGAGGTGCTAGAGCTTCCTTTGGTGGATGTTGAAGCCGTGAAAGAAGCCAAATTCAAAGTGGTGGTTGACGGCGTGAATTCTTCGGGAGGTATCATTGTGCCTAAATTACTGGAATTAATGGGGGTTGAGGTCGTTAAACTGTATTGTGAGCCCAACGGACATTTTCCGCACAATCCGGAACCTTTAAAAGAACACCTGACAGACATTTCACAATTAGTTGTAAGCGAAAAAGCCGATTTTGGAATTGTAGTTGACCCTGATGTTGACCGTTTGGCTTTTATTTCTGAAGATGGAGAAATGTTTGGGGAAGAATATACATTGGTTGCCGTTGCAGATTATGTTTTAAGCAAGACACCCGGTAATACGGTTTCCAACATGTCATCCTCACGTGCTTTGAGTGATGTGACCAATAATCACGGGGGAACATATGAAGCAAGTGCTGTTGGCGAAGTCAATGTAGTAGAGTTAATGAAGAAAAATAATGCGGTTATTGGAGGTGAAGGAAACGGAGGAATTATTTATCCGGAACTTCATTATGGTCGCGATTCTATCGTTGGAATTGCGTTGTTCCTGACGCATCTGGCAAATAAAAAGATGAAAGTTTCTGAGTTGAGAGCTTCTTATCCGGAATATTTCATGAGCAAGAACAAAATCGAACTGACACCACAGATTGATGTTGATGCTATTTTAACAGCTATGACTGATAAATACAAATCAGAAAATATTTCGACAATTGATGGGGTAAAAATCGATTTTCCTCAAAACTGGGTGCATTTAAGAAAATCAAATACAGAGCCTATCATCAGAATTTATACTGAAGCAAAAAGTCAGGCAGAAGCAGATGCTTTGGCCTTGAGAATTATAGAAGAAATTAAAGTAATAGCAGGAATCTAAGCAATGGAAGACCAATCACATGGGAATTTTGGGCCAGAATCGCACTGGCCGGAGTCGGGTAGACCCGAACCACCAAGACCGGAACCATTAAGGGCGGAACCGTACAGAAAACTTTATTACAGAAAACAGCTTCCTAATGCAGTGACCGTACTTATTTTAGGAATTATGTCAATAATAGCCGCATTTTGTTATGGCTTTTTCGGGATTGTGCTGGGAATCATTGCACTGGTGATTGCAAGAAATGATATGCAATTGCATCGGGAAAATCCGGGCGAATATGATGGTTATCCTAATTTAAGTGCTGGAAGGGTTTGCGCTATTATTGGATTGTCATTAGGTTCCCTTTTCTTTATAGGTTTGTTTTTTTTATTCTTTTTGTCAGCTATTGTTAATTAGAAAGTAAGTATATCTTTTATGATGGGAAAGAGAATCATGCTATTTGTGTTTTTGTTTCTGGGACTTGGAGTTTCAGCACAGCATTTTACGAAGTCGGAGAGAAGCCTGATTCAGTCCGGGGATACAAAAACAATGCTCAAGGTAATCCAGATTACTGATGAGAAGGAATTAAAAATACTCCAATCAGTTTCTACCGATATTGACCCTGATGACAAGCTACTTCCATTATTGGCAGAGAGAATGTTTCTGGCAATGCGCGACCCTGCAAATCCGGGAATAGGAATTGCAGCACCGCAGGTGGGAATTAACAGGAATGTAATCTGGGTGCAGCGTTTTGATAAAGAAGGCGAGCCTTTTGAGCTGTATCTGAACCCAAAAATAATATGGAGGTCGTCGATGTTGCGAAAAGGAATGGAAGGTTGCCTTTCCATTCCGGACATCAGTGGTAATGTTTATAGAAATTATAGCATCAAACTGACCTATCAGGATAAAACGGGAAAGAAACACGAAGAAGTCATTGAAGGTTTTACCGCAGTTATCTTCCAACACGAAACCGACCATCTTAACGGAATCCTTTTTACAGACAGAATGAAAGAACAGGAAAAACTTGAAGTTTCTCCTGTTGATGATGAAATGAATGACCTGTTTTTAGAAAAAAAGCCTTAACCGGCAGTTATTCATCCGTATATTTTTTGAAAACGGTACTGGCTGTATGGCCTCCAAAACCAAAAGTATTGTTTAGGGCATAATTCACTTTTTTGCGTACAGAATTGCCCAAAACAATATTCAGGTCGGTCATGGCTTCATCAATTTCTGTCGTATTGATTGTTGGAGGAATGATATCATTTTTTAGAGCTAAAACCGTGATAATGCTTTCAACGGCTCCGGCTGCTCCTAATAAATGCCCGGTCATTGATTTGGTGGCGCTAATAGCCACCGGATGATTTCCAAAAACTTCCCGAATGGCGGTCAGTTCACTGCTATCACCCTGAGGGGTTGAGGTAGCATGAGCATTAACATAATCTACTTCTTTGGCTGTTATTCCGGCTTCTTTTAAGGCTTTCTGCATGCCCAAAGCCGCACCAAATCCATTTTCAGGAGTTCCTGTCAGATGGTAGGCGTCTGCTGCCATACCACCACCAACTATTTCGGCATAGATGGTCGCACCTCTGGCTATGGCATAATCCAAATCTTCAAGAATAAGGGCTCCGGCACCTTCGCCAATTACAAATCCATCACGGTTTTTGTCAAATGGACGGGAAGCTTTTTCCGGTTCCTCATTTCTTTTTGATAATGCCTGTGATGCGTTAAAACCACCAACAGAAGCTGCTGTAATGGCTGCTTCAGAGCCGCCGGCAATCATGATTTTAGCTTTGCCCAAACGAATGGTGTCAAAAGCATTGATTAGTGCCGTATTGCTGGAGGCGCAAGCTGAAACAGTTGCATAATTAGGACCATGCAGTTTGTGCCGGATTGAAATCACCCCGGCTGCAATGTCTACAATCATTTTTGGAATAAAGAACGGATTGAAATGAGGTGTCCCGTCACCTGTAAAGAATTCTTTTAACTGCTCTTCAAAAGTGGAAATACCTCCGTTTCCGGATGCCCAAATAACGCCAATCTCTGAACGCTCTTTTTGAGACATGGATTCAAAGTCCAATCCGGAGTCTTTGATAGCCTGTTCCGAAGCCGCAACGGCATATTGCGTAAACAGGTCATATTTTCTGCTTTCTTTCCTGTCCATATATTCTTCCGGATTGAAGTTTTTTACTTCACATCCAAATTGCGTCTTGAATTTTGAGGTATCAAATTTGGTCAGTAATCCCGCGCCGCTTTTCCCGGCAACAATATTATCCCAGAATTCGTCAATAGAATTTCCTAATGGAGTGATGGCTCCTAAGCCTGTTATTACTACTCGTTTCATTTTATTTCTGTTTTTAGCAGGTTGGTATAGCCTTTAGCCAGCATTTTTGTCTTATCGCTATTCCAGATTTCGCACTGGGCATTTACAATAGTTTTTCCCTTTTTATTGATGGCGGTTGTGGCAATAATGATGTCGTTTTCTCTGCCGGAAGCGAAATAATCGATTACATTATTAATGGTGACATAGAAATTAGGTTCGCCATAAGAAATTAGTGTGGCGCCTATGGCATCATCAATTATAGCACCTATAACACCGCCATGAAGCGTTCCAAAAGGATTGGTCATTTCTTTTCTGACTGTATATTCAAAAGAAAGACTTCCTTCTGTGACGGCAATCATTTTTGGCTTTAGCCAATTCATAAATGGCGATGGCGATTGTGTGACTTCTTTGCCAATATGCTGTTTTAAAAAATTAAAGGCATCCTTATTCATAGTGTTCTTTAAGATTGGGAATTCATCGTCAGTAAAGCATCTTTAGGGGAAGTGAGTGACAATTCATAAATGTAAGATGTCTGCCCAACATGGATTTCATATTGGTTTTCCCCAATGGCACGCAATAAATCCCGGGCTACAACTTCAGGACTGATTCCGTTTTCACCACCTATTTCTTTTGAAAATTCAGTATTCACCAATGGTGGCATTATTTCATAAACCTGGGTTGCATAAGGGCTCCTGTCTAAAGCAATTCGTAAGGATTGGGTGTAGGAATGCAAGGCAGCCTTGCTGGCAGAATAAGTAATCAGGGTTTTGTTTGGAACCAAAGCTACAATCGATGAAACATTGACAATGGCTGCTTCTTCCTGGGAGTTGAGTAGGGGTAACAGTCTTTCTGTAAGTCTTACGATTGAAAGGTAGTTCGTATTGATTTCATCCGATGCCTTTGTGAATGCATCGGTACCCGAAACCAAAACATCGTAATAAGAAGCATTACCGGCATTATTTATGAGCACGTTCAGGCTTGAATATTGTTTTGTGATTGTTTGCACCAGTTTGTCAATATCTTCCTCACGGGTAATATCAGCAACTATAGCTGTCGTGTTTTTAAGCAAAGCTGCAGCTTTGTTTAATTTTTCCTCATTTCTTCCTGTAATAATGACCTGATTGTCATTTTCAGAGAATATTTTGGCGAATTCAAACCCAATTCCAGAGCCTCCGCCAGTTATTAAGATTGTGTTTTTGCTTGTTTTCATTTTAGTAATAATTTGTTTTATACCATTCGGTATATTTTTGATTAAAAAAAATTTATAAGTCGTTTATGATTTTGCGTAAGGAATGCATCAGAGACTTCAGGTAATTCGTTTTTCCGGTAAGTTTTGATATCATTACGGTTCCTTCAATAATAGAAAGCATTAGCAGGGCGGCTTCTTCAGGATTAGTTTCCGGTTTAAATTCTTTGCTGTCAATTCCTTTTTGAATAAGGCTGGCCAGATTCTCTTTCCAATTTAAGAGTGCTTTCTTAGCGGCCTCTTTGAGCATTGGATGGGTATCGTCTGCTTCAATTGCCGTATTCATTATAGGGCAACCGCCATCAATAAAATGCCCGTTAAAAACATGGTTGTACAGTTCAGGAAAAGTGAGTAGTTTGTCTTTATAGGTTTTCTTCCTGCTGATTTCCAATGCAAAAAAGTCCTGCATTTTCTTTTTGTTATACTCGAAAACTTCCAGGGCTACTTCGTCTTTATTTTTGAAATTTCCATAAATGCTGCCTTTGGTTAGGCCTGTTGCTTCTGTAATATCATTCATAGACGTACCGGCATAACCTTTAATATTAAAGATTGGTGCTGTTTTCTCTATAATATAGGAACGGGTTTTTTCTGCCTTGCCCATGATATGATAAAATTTCATGGCAAAGATAAATATACCGATTGGTATTATTTGTTAATTTTTGATTAAAGTTTTAATCGCTCATTGAAAGCGTTTAATAATCTAGCTTTTGCGTCTTGGCGACTTTGCGTGAAATTGTTGCTCGCAAAGTCGCCAAAGCGCAAAGTTTATTATGAGATCTTAAAGCGAGCCATTTACTTTTTACTTAGTACAATCCACCTGAAATTAAGAATTGTTTGAATTTTGCAATTTTTGCTTTGCTCTGCGCAATAACTGTGTTCCACTTTGCCAATAATTTTGCCTTATCAAATTCAAACAGAATCATTAATCTTTTTAAAAAACTAAATCATGGAAAATTCAAATCAGAAAGTTTGGTATATTACTGGAGCATCAAAAGGCCTGGGACTGGCTCTGGTGAAACAGTTACTAAATGAAGGTAAAAAAGTGGCGGCCACATCAAGAAGTATAGAAGAACTTAAAAAAGCTATAGGTGATGCGGATAATTTTCTGCCTTTGCAGGTAAATCTTCTTAGTGAAGAGAGTATCGAAAAAAGCATACAGGCAACTGTAGCCCAATTTGGTAGAGTTGATGTTATTGTTAATAATGCAGGTTACGGTCTTGCAGGAGCTTTGGAAGAGCTTACTGATGTTGAAGCAAGACAAAACTTTGATGTCAACGTTTTCGGTTCTTTAAATGTTATCCGAAAAGTATTGCCTTATTTGAGAAAGCAACAATCAGGACATATTTTTAATGTTTCTTCTATTGGAGGATTCACAGGAGCTTTTCCCGGCTTTGGAATCTATTGTGCAACCAAGTTCGCTGTTCAGGGATTTACAGAGTCGTTGGCAGAAGAAGTAAAACCTTTCGGAATAAAAGCAACTATTGTTTCTCCGGGTTATTTTAGGACAGATTTCCTGAAAGATTCCTCATTGAGTGTTCCTAAAAATCAACTCCAGGAATACAAAACGGTTAGAGATGTCCAATCTGCACATGAAAACGAAATCAATGGCAATCAGCCTGGTGACCCGCATAAAGCAGCCTTAGCTTTTATCAGAACAGCCGAAATGCAAAATCCTCCGGTGCATTTGTTTTTAGGACAGGATGCTTATGCAATGGCAGAAGTCAAAATACAATCAGTAAAAGAAAATATGGAAGCAGTTCGGGAGTATGCCGCAGCTACCGGATTCGACAACTAAATTCTTTTACGACGCAAGCCTTATTTATTATTAATTAAACGAAAAAAATATGAAAACAGATAAAATCTGGTATGTAACAGGAGCTTCAAAAGGACTGGGACTTACCTTAGTAAAAAAATTACTTGCAACAGGTTATAAAGTTGCCGCAACATCAAGAAATGCTGCTACTTTGAGTGAAGCTGTTGGTGCAGGAAATTCAGAAAATTTCTTACCTTTGGAAGTAGATTTGGTAGATGAACAATCTGTAGCTGAATCTATTAGGAGAACACAGGAAGTTTATGGAAAGATTGATGTGATTGTGAACAATGCCGGTTACGGCATAGGAGGTACTATTGAAGAATTGTCGCAGGAAGAAATTTCGGAGGCTTTTAATATCAACGTTTTCGGAACCATCAATGTCATCAAATATGCCATGCCTTATCTAAGAGCACAACGTTCCGGATATATTATCAATATTTCTTCTATAGCCGGATTTGCACCTGCCACGGGATGGTCTATTTATGCGGCGGCCAAACACGCTATCATTGGTTTGTCAGAATCATTGGCAGATGATGTAAGACAACTTGGTACCAAAGTTACGGCTATCGCCCCGGGAGCTTTCCGAACGCAGTTTTTGACAAAAGAATCGCTGGTGTTCGCTGAGAATTCAATAGAAGATTATGAAGAGGTTCATGCATCACACGATAAGTTCCATAAAATGAATGGCAATCAGCTAGGCGACCCTGAAAAAGCAGCAGAAGTGATGATTCATCTGGCTGAAAGCGATAATCCTCCTGTAAGATTATATCTTGGAAGTGATGCTTACAGAAGAGCGTCAGCAAAATTAGGAACGCTAACACAAATGTTAGAAGATTGGAAAGATACCACACTTTCAACCGACTTTCAGGAATGATAGCCGTATTTGAATTTTACAATTGAAACTTACAATATACAACCAGCCTGTAAAAAGGCTGGTTCCTAAAAAATAAAATTATGCCGAAGACCGAAACGATAGAAGATTTTTATAAACAAAAGCTCAATTACCTACCTGAGGATTTACAGCAAGGGTTGGGGTACTTTAATGTTATCAGAGCTGAAGACTGTTATAAAAATGATGTATATGTCCCGATAAGTTATACAAGAAGAGATTTTTATAAAATTAGCCTGGCAAGAGGAAAAAATGTTTTCCATTATGCCGATAAAAGCCTTGAAGTTAACGGTTCCGCACTTATTTTTTTCAATCCGCAGGTGCCTTATACTGTTGAATCGTTGTCTGACGACCGTTCAGGCTTTTTCTGTATTTTTAAAGAAGCCTTTTTTACGGAGTCATTACGAAACAGCATTTCCAGTCTGCCCATGTTCAAAATAGGAGGCAAGCCGGCTTATATTCTTAATGAAGAGCAGGACAAACAAATTAGTGATATTTTCCAGAGGATGATTAACGAAATCAATTCGGATTATGTCTATAAATATGATTTGATTCGCAATTATGTTACGGAAATGATTCATAGTGCGATGAAAATTGAGCCGTCTGAAAAACTATACCAACATCCGGATGCAAATTCCAGAATAACTTCGGTTTTTACGGAATTGCTGGAAAGGCAGTTTCCTATAGAATCGCCATCGCAACGGTTTACGCTTCGTTCCGCTAAAGATTTTGCCGAAAAACTCTACGTTCATGTGAATCACCTGAACCGTGCCATTAAGATGACTACCGGAAAAACCACAACCGATTTGATTTCACAGCGATTGGTTAATGAAGCGCAAGCCTTGCTAAAGCATACAGACTGGAACATTTCGGAAATCAGTTATTGTCTGGGTTTTGAAGAACCGGCTCATTTTAATAATTTTTTCAAGAAACAGATGCAGGTGGCACCTTCTGTTTATCGTTCTGCATAAAACAAACAATTTCTCTATTTATAAAAAAAGCCGGCTTGTTTTAAAGCCGGCTTTTCCATTATTTTAAAATGTTTGAATTTTATTCCTTTGCAAATACTAAACAGAAATCAGGAAAGTTTCTCTGTTCATGTCTGACGTATGGTATTGCCAGTAGGTTTTGAAAATATGCTGGAGTATTTTTTTCATGGCAGCATAATCGCTTGGCTTTTTTATATAAACATTAGCCCCTAATGTAAAGGTGTCTTCCTGGTCCTGGTCAGAAGATGAGGTGGAATAAATGGCAATTGCGGTGTCAGAATATTTTTCGTCGGCACGTATTTGTCTCAAACAGTCTACTCCTGACATAAAAGGCATATTGAGGTCTAAAAAGATGATGTCGGGATTATGGATTTCATTGTCGTTCAGGTAGTCCATAAGTTCTTTTCCGTTAGAGAAAAAAATAAGATTGTAATTCTCATTGATTTCGCTAACTGCCTCTTTAAATAATTCACATTCATCCCTGTCATCATCAGCCAATACAATGTTAATCTTTTCTTCGAATAGTCTCATACTTAATACTAAATTTTTGATTTAAAATTAATTACAAGCAAGATTCAAATTAGTTTGTTTACCAAAGATAGAAAATGTAATTCTAAATGAATGGGTTTGGCTATACTTTAACGTAATGAAATCTGTAAATCATAGCGACAATTGTATAATGGTTTTTTGGCAGAAATAGCCGAAATTTATAAAAGCTGAAAATAAATTTAAAAAAGATTACAATGGTCGCAATGTGCCAATTTAAGATGCCGGAGAGATTAAAAATTGCAGGTAAAAACCTTGATGATGAGACAACGAGAGACATCATTGAGAGGATAATAGACTGCCTTAAATCGGGGAAAGCCGAATTGTATAAGGTGGAATCGTTCTGCGATATTGAAAGCCAGTCAGATACTCCGGACAATATAAAAGAAGAACCGGCCACCTTTTTTGAGGTTATTCTTATTCTGGATGAACACCAGGTACAGGATTATAAGATTTATGATGCCCTGATAATTGATAAGGCCATTCAATGCCTTGAGGAGGACGAAAACTATATTTCACGCTATTGGATTAATGGGAATCAGGAATATATAGGAATTGAGACGGAATTTTAAGCAAAAATAAAGCCCGAACAACTAAGTTCGGGCTTCTTTTTATTCAAGATATCCAAAACGGCCGATATTAAAATCATTAAAGGCCTGAATTATTTCCTGTTGTGTGTTCATTACAAACGGACCATGTGCGGCTATAGGTTCATTAATTGGTTCTCCGCCCAAAACCAATACTACAGCATTTTCTAATGCTTCAATCATAAATTCTTCGCCTTCATTGGCAAATAATACAAAATGATCTGTAGCGACTTTATCTTCACCATTGACTTTGATGCTTCCTTCCAATACAAGCAATGCCGTATTATAGGAAGCCGGAAAATCAAATGAAGCGGAGGCTCCTTTATTCAGTTTAGCATTCAACAGATTTACGGGAGTAAATGTAGAGGCAGTTCCGGAAGTACCGTTATAGGTTCCTGCAATTACTTCTACTAGCCCTTCGTCATTTGGCAACCGGAATTTGTTAATAGCATCGTTTGTGATTCCCTGATATTTTGGAGCCGACATTTTATCTTTTGCCGGTAAGTTTACCCAAAGCTGTACCATTTGGAACTCCCCGCCTTCTTTACTGAATTGCTCTTCATGATATTCTTTGTGAAGAATTCCCGATGCCGCGGTCATCCATTGCACGTCACCTTCGCCAATAACACCGCTGTTGCCGGCACTGTCATGATGCGCTACTTTTCCTTTATAGGCAATAGTTACGGTTTCAAACCCTCTGTGCGGATGTACGCCAACGCCTCTTAATTCCTGCGTAGGAGGAAAGTAAAATTTAGAATTATAGTCCATCATAATAAAAGGACTCATGCGTTGCATACTCAAACCATATGCAGACGGAATAAAATTATGTACTCTAAAACCATCCCCAACCATATGCGGAGCTGGTGGTGCAATTATACGTTCTATTTTTTTTGTTGTCATGATACTCAATGTTTAGTGTGAAAAAGTGAATTTTCCTGATATTCAGGATGCCTGTCGATATAAGCATTAATAAACGGACAATAAGGTTTTACTTTCAGTCCGTTATTCTTTGCATAGTCGAGGACATATTTTGCTAGGGCAGAAGCTATTCCTTTACCTTCCAGTTCAGCAGGAACAATAGTGTGCATATAGGCAATGCCTCCATCAAATAGTTCGTATTTTACATAGGCCGTCTTTCCATCCAAACTGATTTCGAATCGTTTACGGCTTTCATTATGTGTGATTGTATAGTCCATGATTGTATGTTTTTTATTACTGTAAAGGTAGACAGTATCAAAATCATGGCTCTTAACCTAGGTTAAGAAATGGATAACGGCTAATCTCTGTTGAAGTTTTTATTTGCCAGTTCTTTTCTGACGCGGCTTAAACCTTCCGGAGTAATACCCAGGTAGGAGGCAATGAGCAGTTGTGGAACCCTGAGTGATAAATCACGATAGGTTTCAATGAATTTCAAATATCTTTTTTCTGCCGATGCACTTAAAAGATAATTGATTCTTTTTTCCATATGCCTGATATTGTTATGGAGTGCAAGCGTATTGACTTTTGTAAAATTTTCAAACTTTTTTGCAGCAATGTCGAAAAATTCTTTTTGTACATAAACCGCTTCGGTGTTTTCCAAAGCATCGATATACATTTCTGAAGGTTCGTGAAAATAAAAACTGCTTCTGTCTGCAATAATCCAGTTTTCCGGAGCAAATTGGATGGTGTGCTCTTTGCCGGATTCATCCAAAGTATAGGAGCGAAGAATGCCTTTGCAAACAAAATAGGCCTTGTCGCAGATTTCGCCTTCCTGTAATAGTAACTGCCCTTTTGCTATATTGACAGGATGGACAAGATGCTCCACTTCTTCATATTGACTTTCAGTGGCGCATTGGGTATCAATAATGTATTTTTTAAAGAGGTCGGTCATGCTTTGGGATAGAACAATTACGAATTTAAGAAATAAAAGCGATTATTTAGGATAAGCTTTTGTAATAAATCTCGATAAGTTTATTTTAGCGCCTTTGCGTCTTTGTGTGAAAATAATTGCTCGCAAATGCGCTAAGACGATAAGGTTTTGTGATACTAAAATTATAAAAAAGGCTCCCGAAAATGATTCCGGAAGCCAAAGGGTTATTTAGAAGGGGAGGAAATTTTATTTTACAGGAGTTCCGTCTTTTATTTCTTCCGAAGCCAGTTTGACCAGTTGTGCGTTTTCGGGAATATCTCCGAAAATTTCCACACGGTCTTCTACTTCGCGGCCTTTTTGAACCTGTTTTCTGACGGTTTTATTATCTACAACTTCCAAAACAAATGTTCCTTCGCTTGAGGTAACCAATGCAGTTTTAGGAATAACATAATTGCTGTCCTGAGCTTTTAGTGGCAGTAATACTTCAGCTACCATGCCCGGTAAAAGTTTTTTAGTAGTATTGATAACATCCATTTCAACACGTTCTGAACGCAGTCGGCTATCCAAAGCTCCTGACATACGGGATACTTTTGCTTTAAAAGTTTGTCCCGGCATTGATTTGACGCTGAAACTAATCTCATCTCCGTTTTTCAAATAGCCTGTATACATTTCAGGAACATATACTGAAAGGCGAAGTTTGCTTTGTTCCTGTAATGTAAACAAAGGCAGTTCTGAGCCTTTTCCGGCCGGGCCAACATAAGCGCCAAGATTGACATTACGGGCAGCAACGACTCCATCAAATGGTGCACGAATTTGCAGATAACCCTGAATGTTCTGGATTTCTTTATAAGACGCTTTGGCTGCCTGTAGCTGTGCATAATCCGAATTTTTTCTGGCTTCGGACTGCTCCAGGTCATTTTTGGAAATAGTTCCTTCTACCTTACTGGTTTCCAGAATTCTTTTATAGGTGCTGTTGCTTGCCATATAGACCGCTTCCTGAGAGCGGAGTCTTGATTCTGAAGCGGCAAGTTGGGAACTGATTTCCGGTGCTTCCAAAACCATTAAAAGCTGTCCTTTTTTTACCTGGCTTCCAATATCTACTTTCAGTTCTTTTACAAAGCTGCTTACTTTAGCATAAATATCAACCTGCTGGAAACCTGTGAGTTCTGCGGGAATCCGTAGTTCTGTAGATAATTTTTCTTTGCTGATTTGAAAAGTTTCAATAGCAGCAGGTACTGTTTCTTCAACAGGTGCGGCTTCAGCCTTTTCTGACGGGCCACAGCTGTTTAAAACAGCCAGAAGCAATAATAGGGCCGATGTTCTGTATAAATTATTTTTCATTTTGTGGGTGTAATGATGATATATAATGTTTACTTTCTTTGTCTTCCGGGTCCAGTGATACGGATTGTGTTGAGGTTTTACCTTGTACCCATGCAAAAATCAGAGGTAAGATAATCAGCACCGTAAAAGTAGAGAATAATAAGCCTCCAATAACGGCTCTTCCCAAAGGCGAAACCTGGTCACCTCCTTCACCATGGCCTATGGCCATTGGCAACATTCCCGCAATCATGGCAACGCTGGTCATCAGGATAGGGCGAAGTCTTAAAGAAGCCGCTTCTCTGGCAGATAGGAGCGCGTCACCGTTATGTTTCCGAAGTTGTTCTGCATTTGTGACCAAAAGTACGGCATTGGCAATGGATACTCCAACAGACATGATGATTCCCATATAGGATTGAAGGTTTAACGTTGAGCCGGTGATTAACAAAAGCAATAACGAACCAAGAACTACCGCAGGAACTGTTGTCAGGATGACTAACGAAATACGGAACGATTGGAAATTGGCTGAAAGCATCAGGAAGATAACAACAACGGCAACCAATAATCCGCCTTGCAGGCTGCTCATGGTTTCTCCCAATACTTTGCTTAATCCGATAGGTTCGATAAACAGACCTCTAGGCAGTTCTCCTAAAGAAGCAATAGTTTTCTGTACGTCTTTTGAAGCCGTTCCCAAATCGGTTTGGTGAATATTTCCGGTTACAGAAATATAGGGCATGGCACCTAGATTGTCATTTTCTCCATAGGTGAAAGAAGGCGTGATTGTAGCCACATCGCTCAAGACAGGCCTTGTTGAATTTTTAAGCAAAGGAATTTCGCCCATATCATGAACGCTTTTCATCTTGTTTAAAGGAACCTGTACCTGTACATTATAAGACAGTCCGGCTTTTTCATCAATCCAGGTATTTTTTTCGGTATATCGGGAAGATGAAGTCGAAGCGATTAAGGAACGCGATATTTCGTTCATATCAACGCCAACCTGCGCGGCACGTGTCCTGTCGATATTAATATCCAATGACGGATATTTGATAGGTTGCGCAATCTGAACGTCTCTGAAATAGCTGATTTTATTTAGCTTGGCAATAATCTTATTGGCATATTCTTCGTTCAGCTTTTTATTTTTTCCCGCAATACGGATTTCAATAGGAGTAGGAGAACCCTGGCTCAATACCTTATCTGTGAGTTCGATTGGTTCAAAAGAAATCTTCACGTCTGGCAGAATTTTCTTAATCCTTTCGCGGAATTGGTCTTTAAATTCATCCATATCGGCATGATAATCTTTCAATCCAATCTGGAAAACGGCTTCATGCGGTCCGGCTGTAAACATATAGATTGGCGATACGGAAAAGAGGGAAGGGTGTTGCCCAACATAAACCGAAGAGATGGAAACATGTTCTTTGCCTACCATATTTTCAAGTTCTTTTAAAGCTTTTAAGGCTTTTTCTTCCGTACGCTCCAAACGGGTTCCGTCGGCAGCACGAAGTCGCATCTGGAACTGACTTGAATTGACTTTAGGAAATACGTCCTGTCCAATTACATTAAGGAGCAGTATTGCCAATCCTGTGATACCTAACAAATAGAAAAGCGCAACCGGTTTTCGAAGCGGGAACAGGCGTTCCAGCATTCGCATAAACCGATTTCTGAATCGTTCAAAACGACTGATTTTTCCATCATTATTAAAATCCTTCCTTTCAACTAATATTTTCTTTTGGTTGAATGTGTCATCTTCTGATTCCGGCGTAAGTCCTGAAGCAATAAATTCAGCTTCATCATCTGTCATTTCCGGACCATGTTTTTGTTTAGGATGGCTTTTCATCAGCCAGTTTGCCATAACCGGAACAAACGTCTGCGATAGCAGGAAGGAAATAATCATGGAGAAACCAATTGCTAAAGCCAACGGCAAGAACAAGGCTCCGGGTATTCCTTTCATGGTAAATGCAGGGGCAAAAACAGCAAGAATACAGAGAAGAATCAGCAGTTTTGGCAATGCAATTTCCTTACAGGCATCCCAAATGGCGAGTGCCTTGGGTTTTCCCATGTCGAGATGCTGGTGTATGTTTTCAATAGTCACCGTACTTTCGTCAACCAGAATTCCAATAGCCAATGCCAATCCGCTGAGGGACATCAGGTTGATGGTTTGTCCGAATAATTTTAAGAACAATACACCTGAAATGATAGAGATAGGAATGGTAAGGATTACGATAATAGCGGCTCTACGGTCACCTAAAAATAAAAGTACCATCAATCCAGTCAGTACCGCACCAATAATACCTTCGGTAATCAAACTTTTTACGGAATTGATTACGTAAACAGACTGGTCAAATTCGTAGGATAATTTTACATCTTCCGGAAGCGTGCTTTGTATTTTTGGCAAATCTGCCTTTAGCTTTTGTACTACATCCCAGGTAGAAGCATCTCCGGCTTTTGCAATACTCACATAAACGGAGCGTTTTCCGTTAACCAAAGCATATCCGGCAGTAATATCGGCACCGTCTTTTACGGTAGCTACATCGCCAAGATACAGGTTTTGAATACCGCCTTTGAATAATGGAATCTTTTCAAAATCCTTAATTTCCTTGATAGTATTGTTTGTTGGCGTGATATAGTTCTGGTCGCCAATCCTTACGTTTCCGGAAGGAGCCGTTTGGTTGTTGATACGGATAGCATCTACAATCTGATCAGGGGTAAGATTATGTGAACGCAATAAATCCGGGTCAACGTTTATTTCAATAGTTCGCGGGCTTCCTCCAAATGGTGGCGGTGACAGCAATCCGGGAATTGAAGTAAAGGAAGCACGGACATACACGTTAGCCAAATCCTGTAATTCATTGTTTGAACGCGTTTTACTGCTCAATACCAACTGACCAACAGGAAGGGAAGAAGCATCAAAGCGGATAATAAACGGCGGTTGTGAACCCGGAGGGAAAGCGGCCTGAATCCTGTTGGAAAGCGCACTTAATTCGGCAGCGGCCTGTGCCATGTTGGTATCCTCATAATAGGTCACTTTCATCAATGTCAATCCCTGAATGTTTTTGGTTTCAATCGACTTGACACCATTGGCAAAAAGCATAACGTTGACATAGTTTTTTGCAAAATAGGATTCCATCTGGTTTGGAGTATAACCTCCAAAAGGGTGAGCCAGATAAATTACCGGAAGGTTCATTTTTGGCAGAATATCTACTTTGACGTCACGAACGGCCCCAATTCCGAAAAAGAAAAGCCCGGCCACTAGTACCAATATGGAGATAGGTTTGCGAAGTGCAAAACGTATTAAATTCATCTGTGGTAAAAATTAAAATTCATTAATAAATAATTCAAAATCTCCTGTTGCGGCGGCTTTCATCAAAAGCGATTGCCAAACATTGGTATAAATGATGTCCCTGTCTATTTCGGCACGGTTTAGCGTATAAAGCGTTTGGGTGACATCCACAAGATTGGTCAGTCCGTTTTTATAGAGGGTTGTTTTTTGAAGATAGGCCTGTTCTGCCGCCTGTACCTGTTTTGGAGCCTCAGCATAATTGTCCATGGCATATCTGATTTTGGCATCGGCAGCATCAGATTGTGTCTTGAGTTGCTGGTCAATTACATTGTATTCCTCCTGCAAAGCTTCTGAGATGAGCTTTTGGGCACTCACTTTTTTGCTTGACCTTGCAATGGAGGTAAGATTCCAGGTAACGCCAACACCAAGAAGATAATTCTGGCGGTCAGGACTGATTCCGTCAAAATAATTTCGTGTATAAGAAGTCTGGTCGACAGCATAATTGGAATTGAATCCCGAAGCACGTGTCTGGTAAACACCAAAAAGGCTAAAAGTAGGATAGTACTCCCTTTTGAAAAGCCTTACCTGCTGTTTGCTGAAATCGATTCGGCTTCTGTAATATTGCAGTATAGGATTTAGTGTGTCGGTTGCTGTTTCGAGTCTTAGGATGGACGTCGGTATTTTTTTTACGAATGTACTGTCAAGAACATAGTCTTTGATGTCTGTCCCCATAAGAGCCACCAGCTTGTTGTTCAGTTCTTTGACCTGGTCTTTGCCCTGATTCAGCATGATTTTTGCCCTGGATACTTCTGCAGAAGCCAATGTTGAATCTACACCGGGAAGCAATCCGTTTTTTACTCGTGCCGCCGCTATTTTTTGGAAAACAACGGCTCGCTCCAGATTTTTTTCCTGTGAAATCAGCAGTCGTTGGCTTGCCAGCAGGTTGAGATAGGCAGCAGAAATTTTGATTTTGTGCTGGAATTTTTCCTGTTCCAAATCTTTTTCAGAGCGTTCTGCATCTGCTTTTGCCAGATTGATTCGCTGTTTTGCTCTTCCAAAAGTGAAGAAATCCCAATTCATGTTGACCAGATATAAGGCCCCAAAAGCCGCATTCCAGTTTTGTTCCGGGAGTGGTAGTCCGGATGAAGCAACACCAAGTCCGCCAAATCCATACAAAGGTCCGTTTTGGCCATTGACAGTTCCATAGTCTTGTTGGGCCGCCAGATTTAAGTTGGGCAGATAGTCTCTGCGTGCCTGTTTTACGCTTTCTTTGGAAGCCTCGGCATATTTGTTTTTTGCCTTTAGGGTTCCGTAGTTAGTCATTCCCGTTTCTACAGCTTCTTTCAGGCTAAGGGTTTGGGAAAACCCTTGAAAGAAAAAGAGGGTTAGAAGGAAAAGACTTATTCTTTTTGTAGTCATTTTTTAAGCCTGATATAAGTTTGAAAGTGCAAATTTACAGCAGACGTAGCAGGTGAGGCTGTTTTAAATGACAAATCGTTCATAAAAAATGACGAATTCAATTGGTCATTAAATCCGATAAAAATTTAATAATAAATCGTTAATTTGTAGCCTTAATTGCAAAAAATGAAATTGAAAGTCGACAATGTTTTGGACAATAAATGGTGGCAGGAGGTTGCAATATTACTGTTTTCATTCTCTATTTTTTCCCTGAAAAACGATTGGATTTTATTTAATTCTCCAATTGCTGTTTTTTCCGGTGTAGGCTATTACCTGATGCTATACCTGCATGCACAGGCCAACCGCTTTTTTTTATTACCCATATTGGTAAAAAAACATAAAGGACTTTTATATCTGGGACTGACGATTTTGCTGGCGCTTCTTTTTTCGGTTATCGTTTATGAGATTTCATCGGTTTGGCTAACCAAAGCTTCCTCCTTATATGAATTCTCTCACCAGAAGAGCTACCAATACCAACTGGCAACTGTTGTGGGAACTTTAATCTGTATTTTAGGACCTGTCATGTTCCTTAAGTTTTACAGAGAAGAAAAGAAAAAAAGGGAAGAGGCTTTACTCTTTAACCAGATGCAGCTCAACTCGCTTAAAAGTCAATTGAATCCGCATTTTCTTTTTAATACTTTTAATACGCTTTATGGAATAAGTCTTGAATTTCCGCAAAGAACTCCGGATTTGATTATGAAAGTATCGCAACTGATGCGCTATCAGCTGGAAAGCAATGCGAAACAATGCGTATCGCTGGACGAAGAACTGTCTTTTATTAACAGCTACATACAGCTTGAAAAGGAGCGCGTTGGTTATCGTTGCGAGATTACTTATGAAAGCAGGATTGATAATGAAAATGCCTATAAGATTTCTCCCATGCTGCTGATTGCTTTTGTAGAAAATGCATTCAAACACGGAACCTGTGCTATTGAAAATTGCTATGTACATATTACCATAGTGGTTAAAAAAGGAAAATTGTGTCTGAAAATCCGAAATTCCATACCCGAAAAGAAAGTAAATGTCGTTTCTACAGGAATAGGAATCAGGAACACGACGGAACGCCTAAAGCTTATTTACGGTAATGATTACAAACTAGACATCAACAATTCGGGTAAGGAATATACAGTCGATTTAGAACTTCCCCTGAAAAAAATAGCCGAATGATGAAGGACCCTAAAAAATGCATTATTGTTGATGACGAACCTGCGGCCCATTATGTGCTAACGAATTATATTCGTCAAAATCCGGAACTGGAACTGGTACACCAATGCTATAATGGCATTGAGGCAATGAACTATATTAGGGAAAACCCGGTTGATCTGATGTTTCTCGATATTGATATGCCGGAAATAACCGGACTGGAATTGCTAAAGATTCTTCCATCGCAACCCAGAACCATCCTCACTACGGCATATTCTGAATTTGCTTTGGAAAGTTATGATTATGGCGTAATTGATTACCTTCTAAAACCCATTTATTTTCCACGTTTTTTGAAATCTATTGAGCGTTTCTTTTCTTTTTATGCCGAAAAAAAAGCGATGGTTTCCAACCTGTTCATCAGCATAAAAGCGGATGGGGGAATAGTAGACCTGGATGTCAGGAAAATTCTTTTTGCACAGAGCTATGGCAATTATGTCAAGATTTTTACATCCGGGAAAACATATTTGGCTTCAATGACTACCAATGAGCTGGAAGCGAGTTTGCCGGGAGGGCAGTTTTTACGGGTTCATAAATCCTATATAGTGGCTGTAGACAAGATTGAAGAAAATGAAAGAGATGTACTTGTCGTGAACAGCCAAAAGATTCCGGTGGGCATTACTTACAGAAGAGAACTGGAGCGTGTGCTTGCCCGATAGGTTTTATCTGATTTCTCCTTCCAATTTATAAATTCTTTTAATTTCATTCATAGCACGGTTGCTTAGGAAATATTTTGTTATCATGGAATCGTTATATTCTGCTTTGTATTCCTGTAGCTGTTCCGGTGTCAAGATGCTTCTGAATTCATTTTCAGATTGAAAAATAACCCGTGCGATTTCGGAATTTTTTTTCAGCCTGTTTTTTTCCAACTGTTCCTTTTCCTTTTTCCAGATGCCAATGGCAATTTCTTCCTGTTCTTCACTTAATGGCAGGAACGAAATGGAAGTAATCTTATGTTTTATGAACTCTACTTCGGTTTCGGCTGCATTGGATTTGGCATTAATCATGGTTATTGTTTTGGTAACCCTGCAGCTTGTAAGCGTCATAAGTGCAATTAAAGAAATAAGGAAAAATGATTTTTTCATTGATGATCTGGTATTTGCGAATTAAGTAGATTTATGTAAGGCTAAAAATTCGGAACAATTTCTGTATTTTTAGCCTTAGCAGTTAACTGTACAATTAGAAACTGTATCCGATTTTGATTCCTCCTCTGAATACAAAGTTATCGACATCTTTATTGTCTACATCACCTTTACCTTTTACTTCCCATTTCCAGTTAGCTCCAACATACGGGTCGATACTTACATTTTTTCCAATCATGAATCTGTAACCTACGTTTGGATTAATAATACTCCAGTAAGAATAGGTTCCGTCAAATTTTCCTAAACCTCCAATATTTTCATCAAATTTTATGTTTCCATAAGAAATAAAGTTTTCAGCATAAAATCCGTCCCATTTTCCTTTTTCAATATAGGTTCTGCTTCCCAATTCAATTACAAAACCGGTTCCGTCTACGTCTACAATATTGTTGTCATAATTCATCATTCCGTAAGAAAGATTCAATATGTTGGAAGAGTTTCTTCCGCTGTCTAAATTCTTGCTCTTATATTCCAGGCTCAATCCAGCTTGTGAAGGGTCGGAAAAAGTTGTATTTCCAGAAATGGTAAATCTTGGTTTTAGCCCGGATGTTTCTGTGTTGTCATTTTTTGTTTCTTGTGCAAAACTGAATGTTGGCAATAAGATAGCTAGAAGTAAAATACGTTTCATTTTTATATGTTTTAAAGTTTGTGTTTCTGGTGCCGATTAAAAACCGACTTCTATTAGCATAGACGCAACTCGTTTGAAAATGGTTGCATAGGCTGTGAAAAAAAATAAAAATCTTACCCAAATGACCCTCGATATTGTCGCATTTTACCCCTTTATACTAATCAAAAAGGACGGATATTTGTAATAGATGGTCTGATAAACAGACTGCTACAACTAAAAAACAATAAAACGATGAAAAAAATAGAATTTTCAATAGAAGTGGATGCACCACGCGAAAAAGTATGGGACATTTTATGGGGAAAAGATACTTATCCGCAATGGACAGCTCCTTTTAGCGAAGGATCGAGAGCAGAAACGGATTGGAAAGAAGGCAGCAAGGTACTTTTCCTGAATGCAGATAATGAAGGCATGATAGCCAGAATTGCGAAAAACATTCCCAATGAATACATGTCTATTGAGCATTTAGGAGTCATAATGGACGGAATCGAGCATACAGAAAACGAAAAGAGTAACGATTGGGCCGGAGCCCTTGAAAATTATACCCTAAAGATGGTAAATGGTAAGACGCAGCTTTTGGTTGATATGGGCATAACCGAGGAATATGAGGATTTCTTCAATGAAACCTGGCCCAAAGCGCTGAATAAAATCAAGGAATTATCTGAAAAGAAATAACAATCCGATTTCAGAAATGACTGTTACTTCATTCGGAATAATTGGTTCTAATTTCTATATTTGTAAATAGTTAAGTTTAAATAGTTCGATATCAATATATTGCTTGAACTTATAATTGTTTTCAATTATATAGGATTTGAATTAGTTACTTAAATTATGCAAGCAATGAGCCCCATGAAAATGGGGCTTTTTGGTTTTGTAAGGTAAATTTTTCTAAAGCCATAATTTTTCCCCGATTAATCAGCATTCCAAATATTGCTGTATCAGAGAGATGCCTTATCTTTATAGTACTTTTCAATTAACTAATACGTGTGATTTATGACAAAAGACATTTATCAGATTAAGAAATTGCTGAATACCAAAAACGGGGCCTTTACTTATTATAGCCTGCCTGAAATGGAAAAGCACGGATTCAACATCAAAAAGATGCCATTTTCTATCCGGATACTGTTGGAAAATGCATTGCGCAACTTTGATGATTTTGCGATTACACGCGAAAATATTGAAACCCTGCTGAATTGGAAACCCGAAGCTTCGGATAAGGACATTCCTTTTAAGCCGGCCCGCGTTTTGATGCAGGATTTTACAGGCGTTCCAGCAGTTGTTGATATTGCTTCACTAAGGGCCGAAATTGCCCGTAAAGGCAAGAATCCCGATGAAATAAATCCGTTGATTCCTGTAGATTTGGTTATTGACCATTCTGTGCAGGTCGATTATTTTGGAACGGAGTATTCCTATGCCCGTAATATGGATGAAGAATACAAGCGTAACAAAGAACGTTACCAGTTTTTGAAATGGGCACAGAAGTCGTTTAGCAATTTTAGTGTGGTACCGCCGGGCATGGGTATCTGCCATCAGGTCAATCTGGAATACCTGTCTAAAGGTGTGATTGAGCGTAATGGGGAAGTGTTTCCGGACACGCTGGTAGGAACAGACAGCCATACGCCAATGGTGAACGGAATAGGCGTCATAGCATGGGGTGTTGGAGGAATAGAGGCAGAAGCTGCCATTTTAGGACAGCCTATCTATTTTATCATGCCGGAAGTCATAGGATTACGACTTACAGGAAAGATTCCGTTAGGCTCTACGGCAACCGATATGGTTTTGACCATTGCCGAACTGCTTCGCAAATATGGCGTAGTTGGAAAGTTTGTTGAAGTTTTTGGTCCGGGACTGGATAATCTTACTGTTCCTGACCGGGCTACAATAGGCAATATGTCGCCGGAATTTGGTTGTACGGTAACCTATTTCCCAATTGATGAGAAAACGTTGGAATACATGCGTATGACGAACCATTCTGAGAATCAGGTGCAGCTTGTAGAAGATTACTGCAAGGCCAATTTATTGTGGCGTACCGGGAATGAAGAAATCACCTATACACATGTTTTGGAATTAAACCTTTCAACGATAGAGCCAACAATTGCCGGACCTAAAAGACCGCAGGATAAGATATTGCTGAAAAATTTTCCGACAACGTTTATCGATGTCCTGAATCAGTCATTCGGGCGTAAATACATCAAACCTCAGGAACAACTGACACGATGGTTTGCCGAAGGAGGAAGCAGTTTGCCAATACAAACGGAAACTGCAATGGTGCCGGATACGAAGATTGAAGAAAAAATAGAAGACGGTATGAAAATCGTTACCGTAACTGTAGGGCAGGAGCAGTTTATGTTATCGGATGGCGCTGTTGTTATTGCCGCCATAACTTCCTGTACGAATACCTCAAATCCCTATGTGATGATTGGAGCAGGACTGGTAGCCCGAAAAGCAAGAGAACGCGGACTCAATGTAAAACCGTGGGTCAAAACCTCTTTGGCGCCGGGTTCCAAAGTTGTAACGGATTATCTCATCAAAGCCGACTTATTAGATGACCTGCAATCAATGAAATTTCATATTGTAGGTTATGGCTGTACTTCCTGTATTGGAAATTCAGGACCGCTTCCTGCACATATAGCCAAAGCTATTGAAGAGCATGATTTGGTAATGGCTTCTGTACTTTCCGGTAACAGAAATTTTGAGGCAAGGATACATCCGCAAATCAAAATGAACTTCCTGATGTCGCCAATGCTGGTTGTTGCTTATGCAATTGCCGGTCGCGTTGACATTGACCTTTTAAATGAACCAATTAGCTATGACCCAAACCAGCAGCCGGTCTATTTAAAAGATATATGGCCTTCAAACGATGAGATTAACAGCATTATGAGCTCAGTATTATCACCTAAACAATTTGCCAACAGCTACGGGACTATTTTTGACGGTAACGAAATCTGGCAGAACCTTGAGGTGCCAAACGAAAAAATATATGTCTGGGACAATCAATCTACCTACATAAAGGAAGCTCCTTTCTTTAAAAATCTTCCTGACCATCCGCAACCCTTGAAAGATATAGAAAATGCCAGTGCATTACTGGTTTTGGGCGACAGTATTACAACCGACCATATTTCGCCTGCCGGTTCTTATGGTGAATCATCCGCTGCAGGAAAATACCTGCTTAGCCGCGGAGTACCTAAAGAAGAGTTTAATTCGTATGGTTCGCGTCGTGGACATGATGAGGTTATGATTCGCGGTACCTTTGCCAACGTCCGTATTAAAAACAAATTGGCAGATAAAGAAGGCGGTTATACAAAATACCTGCCAACAGGAGAGGAAATGACTGTGTATGATGCTTCGGTTAAATATAAAGAAGCACAGACTCCGCTGATTATCCTGGCCGGAAAAGAATACGGAAGCGGTTCTTCAAGAGACTGGGCTGCGAAGGGAACTTTTTTATTAGGTGTTAAGGCAGTATTGGCCGAAAGTTATGAAAGAATCCACAGGAGCAATCTGGTAGGAATGGGCGTGTTGCCTTTACAATATCTGTCCGGTCAGAATGCGGAGAGTTTAGGACTTACCGGAGCCGAACAATTCAGTATAACCGGAATTGCCAATGAAATCAGGCCGTTAAAAGAAGTTGAGGTTACTGCCCAAAGGAAAAACGGAGAAAAAATCCAGTTTAAGGCCATTGCCCGTCTGGATTCCAAGATTGAAATTGAATACTATAGAAACGAAGGTATATTGCAGTATGTATTGAGGCAATTCCTTCATAAATCATAGGCAATTGTGATAAGATAAAAAAGGCGAAAAGATATTCTTTTCGCCTTTTTATTTTTAAAGAGCTTCATTTAAATTTTGTGGTACTTCATCTTGTGACGGGGCGACCTGAGTATACTGTGTTTTTTTAACTGTTAGCTTGTAGACACGCCACATCAGGATAATACTGATAATGGAGATACAGACAATTACATATCCTACAATATTGTAATTTACTAACGGACTTCCTTTGCTTTCCTGCGTAACAATCATACCGGCTACTGCAGCGGCAATTCCTCCCGCAATTTGCTGTAGTGAGGAGTTGATACTCATAAAAGCGCCACGGTCTGCCATATCAGGAACAGCACTTGTCAAAGCCGAAGATGGAATCATACGGCTCATAATACCCATCATCATCATGATATTCAATACCATTACAATTGGCAAGGGCGTAACACTAAGATTAGTATAAACTACACATATAATCATCATCCATACCGATGCTCCTGCAAATAAAGTGTACTTATTTATTTTATCGCTTAGTTTTCCTATTATTGGCATGACAACCAGCGAACTGATACCCGAAACCATTAGCAACATGGTAAGTTGATTATAATTAACCCCAAGATTGTTAACCGCAAAGGCACTACCAAACGGCATCATCATAAATCCACCTATTGAAAGCAGAGCTGTTGATGTAAAAGCAATGCGGTAATCGCGTTTTGAAACCGTATGCCATAAGTGAACAAAGGCGGACTTATCGTGCTGTAAGGACAGGTGAGCTGTTAACGGTTTTAAATAGACAGCAATGGCAATGGCTATGAGAACACTGAAAGCAGCAATCATCCAGAACGGAGCTTCCCATTTCCACAATGTAGCAATATAGATACCGATAGGTACCCCTAAAACCTGGCTGGCTCCAAATCCCATCTGGATGAATCCCATGACGCGACCACGTTGTTGCAAAGCAAATATATCAGTAATAATAGCCATGGATATGGAACCGATAACACCGCCAAAGAGTCCGGTAAAGATTCGTGCGGCAACCAGCATCGTATAATTTTCTGCGAGTCCGCAAAAAATAGTTCCGATAATAAAACCGATGTAAAAGAACAGTAATAACTTCTTTCTGTCAAATTTGTCTGCAAAACCGGCCGTTAGCAATCCGGATATTCCGGCACTAAACGCATAGGCCGAAACGGCAACGCCAAAAGCCGAAGGTTTTAAATCAAGTGATTTCATAAGCATATCACCCAAAGGCGACATGACCATAAAATCCAGTATGACCGTAAACTGTGTTATGGCCAATATAAAGATTACGAATTTTTGATAACCCGTAAAAGACAAGGATTGTTGTTTGTCCATATTTTTGATGAATTGATGATTTTAATTAGCGTATGAATTATTTTTTCAATGCTTTTATTACAAAGTCGAAGGTCAGCCATAATACTTCGTCAGTAAGCTTAAAAGGTCTCCCTCCTTTGCTTTTTCCTTCGTTATGAAAGCGGATGAGATTGTAGAGTGGGGCAAAAGCTACGGACCAATATACTTCAAAAGGCATTTTTTCAATTTCTCCTCTTTCGATGATATTGTGCATGAACTTGCCTACAACAGACTTGAATTCTTTGAGGAACGAGGCGAGAAATTCTTCCTGATAGGACGAGCTACGAAGCTGTTCAAAAAAAAGTGATGTCTTAGGATTTTTCATAGAATAGTTGCAACGGTTTTCCCATTGCTTACGCAAGCCTTCTTCGAGTGACATTTCAGGGTCAAACCCAACAATCATGGCAGCCCCCATTATGTTTCCTTCTTCTACTGCAATTTTCAGGATAAGGTCATCCCGGTCCTTATAATAAATGTAAAGTGTGGCCACAGAAATACCGCAGGCTTTGGCAAGCTTGTTCATGCTAAAACCTTCCAGGCCATGTGTCGCAATTAATTCAATTGCTTTTTGCCTTACAAGACTAATCTTGTCTGCATCTCTCATTCTCATGGTGCAAATATAAATGAATATTCATTCATTTATAAAAACAATGTAGAATTTTTTAAAAAATTATTGAAGAAATAATTTTGCTGAATTCTTTAAAAACATTTTCAAAAGGCGGTTTCAGATGGGTCTTTTAGCGCAATGTTTCAACCCGGTCAATGGAAGGCTCAGCCATAATCCTGTTGTTAAATGATATGAAATGGGTCTGATTTCCATGTATTTCCCAAACGACGGTCATATTTTCTTTTTCCCTGATTTGCTTTACCATCTGATAGCGTATCCTGTGCTGTTTCATCAGGTTTTCGCATAGTTCAAGAGCCCCGGAGTTTTGCCGGTATTCAATGGTAAGTACCCTTAACTGATTTTTCTTATCGATGATTTTTTGAAAATAGGGAAGTATCAACAAGATAAATAATATGAGAATGCTACCGCTTGCAGAAGCGAAATAATAACCTCCTCCAATTCCCATTCCTACAGCTGCAACTGCCCAAACGGTGGCTGCTGTGGTTATTCCGTTAATATGGTTGTCTGATTTGAAAATGACTCCGGCACATAAAAATCCCAATCCGGTTACAATATTAGAAGCTATCCTGTCAGGACTGCTGTCGCCTCCAATGGCAATCGACATTATTGTAAAGAAACAGGCTCCGAAAGAAATCATGATAGTAGTCCGGAATCCCGCAGGTTTTCCTTTATATTCTCTTTCGGCACCCACAAGACCACCCCATAAGATGGCGAGCAGGAATCGTATTATTATTTCAAAATCTACTGACATTGTATTTCTTGTTAGGGGTTATTCTTTAAACTCTTCGCTTATACTTTCTTTCAGGTCATACAATAGCCATTGTTTGTCTAACACTTTTTGTTTTTCTGATTGAAGCAGTTTGATAAAATCATTTACTCCCACAGGTTCGTTCCCGTTTCCGTGAATAAGAACGATGCTTCCCGCATTAGCTTTCTGTCCTTTAGCCAGCCAGGCATCGCTGCCAATAGGAATCAACCCGTAATTGATGATGTTACTGCTAACGCTGTTGTCTGAAACAAGTCCCGGAAATCTAAAAAAGACCGATGGCAATAGCTGACGTTCCAGGAGCGCAATTTCAGTTTGTAAAACTTCAAAATCAATATTGGTGCCCGGTTTCAGAAGAAAGTTTTCTGTCAGGGGCATTTTTGGCTCATAATAATGGTTGTATGTATGGTTTATCCAGGTAATATCAATATCGCCCTTGGCTTCCAAACTATTGAGCCATTCCATATCGTTGGTATGGTCGAGCATAAATCGTCCTGTGATAGAAAGTGCAATTGGTACCGGCTTTTCAATTTTTCCGAATTCAGATATCAATGACGTAAAGATGGTCCTGTCAAGAGGTTTGTGAGACGGGCATAAATCGACAGTCAGGTTTATGCCTTTTTCTACAGGCCAACCGTGAATTATTCCGGCATCCTGTAACGCAAAAGACTGTTTTTTGGCATAGGTTAGTGCTTTTATGTAAGGTGTATTGGCATAGTCGGAATATAATTTTTGCCAGCTGATAGTAGTAGTTATTAGTTTGTCGGCCCTAAGGATTTGCGTGTCCATAGTGTTGAGGTCGACAGTAAGATAATTGGTCTTTCCGTACTGCTCAAATTTCCGTATTATAAGTAGGTTTTTTGTCCCGGAACTGACTGTTGCCAGAAAAACTTTATAATTGCTTACTGTGGCTTGTGGCCATGCCGAAGCGCAAAAGAAAAAAAGCAGGCAAATCAGTAAGGGCTTATTTCTCATTTTTATAGCAATTGTCAAATAGTACTGCTAAAATAAAGATTTTTGGAAAAAGAAGCTATAATAATCTGACAACGAACCCTATCGGATTTTTAAATTCCGGCTATTGAGTCTGTGTAGTGAAATCAACAGCCGGAATAGGATACTTAAAGAGAATAGTTCAGGTTCAATGACCATCTGTAATTAGCCTCGACTCTGCCACCTGTCAGATTTTGGTTAATAGGCAGCATAGTACTTAGTCCTAACGCCCATTTTTGGAGTCCTATTTCTACGCCCATTTTACCAAACAATATGTCTCCGGCCGTGAGCGGTACTTTTTCGCCATGGTCTTTATTGTCCTCATATTTTTCTCCGGCAAGTCCTAATTGCGGTACTACATTCAGGTTTTCAATTTTAGCGTTGTAAAACAGCGTAGCCGCATAATTAAACTGATTGCCAAACTGATATTTTTTCTCATTTTCAGTTTTGAAAATATAGTTGAGTATAGCATTAAGTCCCAGATTCTTTCTCTTTACAGTATATTCTGTAGCCAGCATATAATCCCAACTTCCGGTTCCCAACTGGAAACTTGGGTTTACGCTGCCGTTATTGGCGCTGTCATATTTTCCGGTAGGCGCTTTTAGGCCCGCACCTAATTGGAATTTGTGAAATACGGTTGCACTGTCGGTTCGGGTTCCGAAAAGTGTATAGAACCCCATTACGGTAATGTCGCCTAATCCGTTAATATCTTCTTTTCCTGTTGCTTTTTCGCGGTTGTTAAAGTGATAAGGAATCAGGCCCATAACTTCGATACGTTTTCCTAACGGTATTCTTGTCCATACCTGGGCGGTGTTGAAGTTTTCATCTATCCACGGAGAATTATTAAACACACCGTCACGGCTTTTATAACTTTGATGGAAATACCGGATGCCCACAAAATTGTTATTCAGCATGGAACTGAATCCCATGCTTCCGCCATTGGCAGAGCAACCACAGGCGTCACAGTCTTCTCCAAAAAACAGGTTGTAGTTTCGGAACGGGTTGTAAATAGAATCTTCTTCGGTGCCTGCGCTGGCTGTCTGCCCGAAAAGGGCAAATAATGCGAGAATAAAAAATATCTTTTTCATTATTATGATTTTAGGTACGGAAATAGAAGAGCGGGTTTTGGATAAACTCTTCATCGGTTAGTGTTTTCAGAAATGCGATAATCGCTTCTTTTTCTGTTTGATTGAGCGGTATACCTAAGGTTGGATGCTGTTGAAGCAACGGGTCGAGGTTTTCCGTGTTTTGTACTCCGTTAGAATAAAAATTCAATACAGATTGCAGCGAACCAAAACGGCCATCGTGCATGTAAGGAGCAGTAAGCGCAACATTCCTGAGGCTCGGGACTTTAAATTTATAACGGTCGCGGGCAAATCCGGTAACGGTTTCCCTGCCCAAATCATTTAGATTAGGATTGGGTGGCAGGCCATTGTTGCGGAACGAATGGTCTGTAAAGAGGTCGGTTTTGTGGCATGTGGCACAGTTGGACTGGAATAGGTCACGTCCTTGTAGTTCCTGGCTGTTGAGTGTTCCGCCGGGTTCATTACGTACAAATTTATCATATCTTGAATTGGCGGAAATCATCATCGTCATGAACTGACCTAATGCCTTAAGCATGTTGCCTGAACTGACTTCCCTGTTTTCGAATGCCTGTGCAAACAGCTTGACATAGGCAGTGTTCTGTTTAAGTTTGGACACAATATTTTCCAGCGTTTCATCCATTTCTACGGGATTGTGTATGGGTACTATCGAAAGCATTTCCAGGCTGTTGGAAGCCCCATCATAAAAATATTCGCTTTGAAAAGCCATGTTCTGTACAGCCGGAGCATTTCTGATTCCGGCAAGGTTGTCAATGCCATGGCTGAAATCGTGTCCATGATGCGTAAAAGCCGATGACTGCTCATGGCAGAAAGAACAGGAAACGGTTCCGTCTCTCGAAAGCCGTCCGTCATAAAATAATTTCCTTCCAAGCTCAAAACCTTTTTGTGTTGGGAAATTACGACCAATGTCCTGAGCTGTATCGGGAAAGTTTGCCGGGACAATAAAATCCAGCGGCTGGTTGATTTCAGTATAATTGCTATCATCATCCTGACATGAGAATATCGATAGCAGTATCAGAAAGAGTGCTATTCTTTTCATTGTATAAGTTTTGCCTGGAGTTTTCCAGATTAGCATATAGGGAGTATCCGGTCGGAAACGATTCCCAACCGGACTCTCTTTTTTAGATTAGAAATACGGTGAATTAGTGGTGGGTTCCGGCACCATTGTGCACGTGGTCTACCGTAAACATCTTTTTAGTATTTTCCGCAATACTGATGAGGTTTTCTCCTCCCATAATGCTGGCTGCCGTGCCGGCCGGGTTCATGTTCAGGCGTAATGCAATCTTATTATCACCGTCCAGAATAACATTCGCATCACTTTTGAGGTGGATGTTTGGCATTTCTTCTGTTCTGACACGTGCTGTGGTTGGAAGGTTAAGGGTAACTTCTATATAGTTATCGGTAGCGGTATTGCTTCCCTGATGCACCATAAAGTTTCTGGAAACACCATCGCCTCCGGCGGCAGTAAACGTTCCCTCAAAATTGATGAAGCGATATCCTGTAGACCAGGTCCAGGTCATATTATTGGCGGCTGCCAGGTCCCAAAAGCTTTGCTGTGCAGTTTCGCCCTGCAGGTAGCGTTGCTGGTCGACCCCAATACCGAATTTGATTTTTTTATAATCGCCTACCGGTACGTTTTCTAAGTGAACTGTAAAAGTTCCGGCTTCTTCGCTGATAATAAAGTAGCTGTCGTCTTTTGGATAGGTAAACTGACTGCCATCTTCTTTAATGAGTACAAAGTTGCTCACGATATAGTTAAAACGTTGCAGTTTCAGGGTTTCGCCATTAGAATTGGTGTAGGAATTTCCAAGCGTCAGTGCATCGCCTGACACGCCATTGTCAAAAAATAATTCCACGTCGCCAAAAGTTCCCTCTACGGGTTTGCTATCGTCATCATTGGAACAGGAAGTTATAAATAGGGTAAATGCAATACATACTGCGATGTTTTTTAGATATGATTTCATGATGTTTTTTTAAAATTTGATATAAGAATATTGGCTCCGCAAGTTTTTTGCGGAGAAAAAAGAGAAAAGTCCATAAGCAGGCACTTTTCAGAATATCAAAAATTAAAAAACGGGAGGGCGGAAGATAGACCTGCCATCCAAGTGACTGTACAAATTGGAGTAGAAGGTGTTGGAACTTTGGTTGGCCAAAGGGCTTTTTACAGGAACGAGACTGAAATCAAGTATTTCCTCAAAAAACAGGATATGGCTTTCGGAAGTCATAAACCTTTTTTCTTTGGGCTGATCGCTATCGTCCTGAGAAGATTTGGCAAGCTCCTTCATCAGATGACACTTACCGTTACATTTCATTTCGGGCTTGTCTTTGTTAATACAGAGCACCGTTGCGATGTAATCGTAATTAATGGCATATTCGATGACTGGAAGCACGGGCTTCAGGAGCATAAACAATGCGAATATGGATGCCATTTTTTTCACAGCGCAAATTTACAGAAACACAATCAAATAGTGTAGGCTGTTACTTGTTTTTATTTGTTAAAAAACGAAAAAAGCTCCTTGTTAGAGGGATATTTGTTTTTTTGAAATTATCAGAATGTAATTACGGTATATTTCCTGAGAAATGTACTTATATTAAAAAAGGGCTACTATAGTAGCAGCCCTTTAATTATTAAAAAGATGTGTTTGTTATTGTTTTATTATTGTGGTGCTTTTTGAGATTCCGTTACTGTTTATTTGAATCACATAGGGACCAGTAGGTAAGCCAGATAAATCAATGTTACCATTTTTATCGTTGATTTCCTTTGAAGCAATAATTTGCCCTAACAGATTATAAACTTTTACAGTTGAGATAATCTGGTCGTAGGATAGGTTCAATATATCTTTTACCGGATTTGGATAAGCTGTAAAGTTGTTTGCATCAAATTCAGGAACTGACAGCGAAGTGCTCCATGCAGAAATCGTAAAAGGTTTTTGATTATTACCAATTTCCCATACCCTGATAAAAATCTCTTCTCCTGCAGCTACGTTAGTGAGAGTAATTTTGGAATGTACTTCAGTTGGTGATATGTTGTCATTACATGCCATCAATTCTAAAAAACCATCACAAACTCCGTAATAAACCGCCAGACCAGAGTCAAAAGGTGAATTTGTAGAATTTCCTGGATCACCGGTTTGTATATTTAGTTGTCCATTAGCAGGTACGATTGCTTTAAACCATACATCTCCACGGTTATAATCAGCACATGTTGGCGATGGGTAATAATAAAAATCAGTAGCTCCTACAGTAGTAGAATTGATTATTCCTTCTTCCATGCTTGGTGCCACATTTAAAGTTATCGCATCAACACAGTTATCATTTACCGGAGCCGGAGGAAATGTTCCCACACATATTTCAAATGTTTCAGAAGGAGATTCTGTATTACTCATCACTCTGATAAGGTACGTATTTCCTATTATAAGGCCATTTGGTATGATGCCTTCAGGTGTTGTTTGAACAGTAACCCAGGCTCTGTCGGTCAGACAGTCTCCCCCGGAACTGTATACTTCGCATCTAAAATCAGATGAATTAATTTTAACTTGATGGTGAGTTGCGGTAGCCGTAAAAGTATACCATACATCAGGAATTCCAAATTGATTGCTTACTTCGTCGATAGCATTTCTTAAAGTACCTGTCGCTTTTAAAGTACAGGATAAATCGGTATTAACGGTTAACGCAATAGCATCCTCACACTTGTCATTTTGAGGTCGCTGTTCAGTAGTGATGCAGATGTCAAAAGAGGAAGTTCCGGTAGAACCAATTGCCAAACTAAATATCCGTATGTAGTAAGTGTTTCCTATAATTAGGTTAGAAACAAGATTTTCACGTTGATTACTGCTGCCAATAGGGGTCATCTGACTTCCACATGGCCCGTTCAATACTTCTATGACAAGGTCAGTTTGTTCTCCTGCTATATTCAGCAGTTTTATTTTATGTGAAGTTGAAGTCGCAATAAATGTGTACCATACATCATCGTCTGGTGTATTGATTCCATTGCTTACCTGTGAATTGGTGGCTCCAGTTATGGTTCCCGAAGTTGTTTGCGTACAGGAAGCATTTGGGTTGACTGTAAGACTTACGGCATTGTTGCAGTTGTCATTAGCTGGTGGTGTTGGTGGCACAGAAACACAAATATTAAAAGTAGTATTGACGTTTATACCTTCATAGCTGCTAAAAACCCTAATATAGTAGGTTTCTCCAACATTAAGTCCTGAAACTCTATTTGAAGTGCTGTTGCTTGTATTCAAGCTAAACAATTGACCTCCGCAGCTTCCCTGCATTACTTCAGAAATCAGCACCGGGGTTCCTACAACATCCAAAAGACTAACTATATGTGAAGTTGATGTAGCCACAAAGCTATACCATACATCATCATCGGGAGTACCCATTGGATTGTCACCTTCCAGGGAATTTGTAGCATTGGCAATTGTTCCGGCAGTTTTTAACGTACAGGAAGAATCAGGATTTACGGCAAGCGGAATTGCATTTACACAATTATCGTTCGCAGGTGTAGGTAAGGGCGTTCCTACACAAATATCAAAAGTAGATGTCCTCACGTCAAGCTGAGGATTATTGAATACCCTTATATGGTAAGTTGTCCCTATAGTAAGTGATGAAATAGTGACAAACTCCGGCTCAGAACCGCTAATACTTATCAATTGTCCGCAAAATCCTTCCAAAACTTCAAAATTTACAGATTCTGAAGTAGAGCCTGTTGCATTCAGCAACTCTATTTTATGGGATGTTGCTGTAGCTGTAAAACTGTACCATACATCATTGGCTATCCCGGAAACACTGCTGTTTTCGTTAGAAGCGGTAGCGCCCCCTAATGCCCCCGAGGTTCTTAAGGTACATGATTCGTCAGTATTTACTGAAAGTACTACCGCATTAGCGCATTCATCATTATTGGGTATTGGGAATGTACTGACACAGATGTCAAAAGTCGTTGCAATTGGGTCTGGTAAAGTATTGAAAACCCTTATATAATAAGTAGTGCCGGGAGTTAGATTTGTTGCATCACGTGATCCGGCATTTGGATAGGCAATGGCTACTAGTTTACTGGTTAATGCATCACAGTTTCCTTCAAAAAGCTCAAACCCTAGTGGCGGTTCATTAATACTATAATTGTTTAGACTTATTCTATGAATTGGCCTTGTTGCGGTAAAAGAATACCACACATCTTCACTTGGTGCTAAGTTGCCAAAACTTCCGGAATTTGTAGCACCAATAAGATGGCCGGAGGTCATTGATGTACAGTTCAGATCAGGATTTACGGTCAAGTCAATTGCAGTTGTGCATTCATCGTTTGTTATGGCAGGAGGTGTACTGACACAAATTTCAAAACTACCTGAAGTAGGCCTGAAGGTGAAGACTCTGACATAAAAAGTAGTACCTATGGCTACTCCCGTAAGTGGTATGGAACTATCAGGACTAAAAGTTATAGGTACAAGTTCTCCGCAGTTTCCGACAAGAATTTCAATATAATGCCGAACATTGGTTCCCTGTATATTTTGCAGGCTGATTTTATGGTTGGGAGAAGTAGCTGTAAAAGCATACCATACGTCGTTATTGGGAACAAAGCCATTTATACCACTTACTACATTTGATCTTGTAGCTCCTGAAAGTGTACCGGGAACTTTTAAAGTACAGGAAAGGTCTGTATTTACATTGAGAATGGTTGCACTGGCGCAATCGTCATTAGCCGGTGCCTGTGCATTTGCGTGATAGCTGAAAAAAATAAAAGCTATCAAAGAAAAAATAATTTTATTCATTTGATGTTTGTTTTTTGTGAACGTTCTGATAACAAAAACGATCGGGTTAGTGGAATTTGTAACTTGTGAAATTTGTTTTCTTATCATGAATTGATGAAGAAAATAGGCGTAAAATGAAGGGTGTGGAGTATTAGATAATAAAATGGGCGTAAATTTGCTGATTCGTTGATTCCAAATCAATTGCAAAGTAGTAACTGGTCGTTTTAAGGTATAACTGGTTTGTTATTTAGTATAACTGGTTTTTACGAAGCGTTCCTGGATGGATATTAAAGCACTGAAAAATGTCATCCGCTCATAATTTAAATCTGCTAAAAAGTAAAAGGGGCTGTCACAAAATGTGACAGCCCCTTTTTTCAGATTACCTACCTAATTGGAGAAATTTTTCGGCCATTTCAGGAGGCCCAATCTTACTTTTAGACAATTATCCCTTTTTTTTAATATTGTAGATGAAATTATTATATTAAAAATTGTTTTTGATGTGGAATATTCTATGATTTAAGATTTTACACTTTATTTTCAAGTTCCAGGAGCATCTGAATGTTCGCCCGTTTGTATGGTGAATTTTTTCCTTTGACTTCCTTGAATCCCAGCTTGTAGTAGAGATTAATGGCAGGTTCCAGTTGCGTATTACTTTCCAGATAGATTGTTGTAGCTTTGTTTTTAGCAGCCCAATCAATCACAAATCTGCCCAACAGCAGTCCAATGCCTTTTCCCTGTGCTTTTGGGCTAACGGCCATTTTCGCCATTTCATAATCAAAATCTTCCTGCATTTTAATCATAGCACAAACGCCTACAGGCTCATCATTCAAAAGGGCTATAAAAATTTCACCTCCTTTGTCAAGTATGTATTCTTTGGGATGGTCTAATGCTATGGTATCTGCGGCTTCAATTTCAAAATATTTTGAAATCCATTCGGTGTTTAGGGATTTGAAAGCTTCCTGGTATTGGGGCTCATAAGTGACAATCCTGATAGTTTCTGTTTCTTTGTTTGTATTCATTAAGGGAGTTTTATCTATTTTAAATACTGTTCTTTATTAGTTTTCCTAATTTTTCCAGGTCGTTTTCTACACGATTAGTCCATTCCAGAGCATAATTCAAACGCATGCAATTGTTGTATTGGTTGTATTGGGAGAACATTCTTCCCGGAGCAAAATTAATCTTCTGGTTTCCGGCTACATCATAAAGGTCTTCGGTACAAATGCGTTTGTCCAATTCCAGCCATAACATAAAACCTCCTTTAGGTTGGGAGATTTTGGTATTGTCCGGGAAATAAGCTTCAACGGCACGCTGAATCTGCAGGTAGTTGGCATATAGCTTGTTTCGGAACGTGCGAAGATGGTGGTCATAACGGCCATGCTCTAAAAAATCGGCAATAACATCCGAATAAAGAGACGGATTGCAGACGGTCTGTACCAATTTTTGCCGTATAATTTTATCTTTGAATTTGCCGGGAGCAATCCAGCCCACGCGATAACCGGGAGCCAGCGTTTTAGAAACAGAACCGCTCCACAGCACAAGTCCTGCTTCATCATAAAACTTGCAGGGTTTAGGGCGTTCTGCACCAAAGAACAAATTACCGTAAATATCGTCCTCAATTAGCGGAACATTATATTCTGTAATGTGCCGTACCAATTCTTTCTTATTCTCATCAGGCATCTGGAAACCTAACGGATTATTGAAATTGGTCACAAAACAACAGGCTGCTATGTTAGGAAGCACTTTTTTTAAGGCATCCAGGTCCACACCAAAAATAGGGTGGGTAGGAATTTCGACCGCTTTTAGTCCGAGCAATTGTATGGCCTGCAGAAATCCGAAATAAACAGGGCTTTCTACGGCTACGGAATCGCCTGGTTTGGTCACGGCCATCAGCGCATTGTAGATGGCATTCATAGCACCGGAAGTAATGACAAGGTCGTCTTCGGTTATTTTTCCTTCCAGAACGAGCGCCCATTTTGCCACTTCGCGGAGCAGATGCTCGTTACCCTGTACGGGCTCGTAAGCAGTACCGCCGTCATTTCTGCGACGAACAGTATTGATAAGGCTTTTATTTAATTTAGCCAACGGGAGAAAATTTTTTCCCGGAATTCCCAACGCAAATTGAGTAAAATCAGATTTGGCAATAGTACCGAATACTTTGTCAATCAGGTCTTCCGGAGTTTTCTCTTTTTCAGTACTGCTAATTTTAGCCACAGTAGGCAGGGCAAGCTTGCGTTGCGATGTCTTACTGACGTAATAGCCTGATTTTGGCCGTGATTCAATCAGCGAACGGCTTTCGAGTTCCAGATAGGCCTGTTTGGCAGTATTGATACTAACATTGTATAACTTCTGGGCGCTACGTATCGATGGCAATTTGTCTCCCAAACGCAAAGTATCGCTTTGAATCTGCTCTTCAATAATTTTGGCAATCTTCAGGTATAGCGTTTCCTTGGGTTTTTCTGCAGGGTTTCTTTTTTTTACACTGTTAAAGTTGTGATTTAGTTGAGCCATTGCAATATTTTGTTTATCATGTTTTTTAATTGCTCAGGATTGCGATAGTTTCCGTTATCCTGTTTTTTAATATAGTCGGTAACGAAAGATACGAAGATTAATTTTTCTTCATCAGTCATTACAGGCTCACTATTATAAATATTAAAATCAATTTCATCTTTTGAATTAAGGACGAAACTGGCAAAGGCTACAGTTTTGTTTTCTTTTTTGGCTATTAAAAAGGGTACACCAAAGGCAGGAGTAATATCTTGATTTTTTGGGAATGCCTGAAAGAAAATTGTTTTTAGCGGTGCTATATCGGAAAGGTATACTTCAGCAAATTGAAGTGTTTCCTGATGTGTTAAGGGCGTTTCCATGATTTCTCGCGTCTAATTGTTAGAGTAAAGGTAGATAGGTTTCGGATTTGGTTACAGATACAGAAATATGTTTTTTAATAGGTACAGATGGTTGAAAATTTAGATTTCAGATTTTAGATTTCAGATTTAGGATTTAAGGTTTGTGATTTAGGATTTTGTAGTATTGTTTCTAAAAATACTTGGTATATTTGTTTTTACTTAACTTAAAAACAGTGAATTATGAGAAAAACTTTACCCTTCCTTGCTTTATTAGCAAGCACTTTTTCTTTTGCACAGGTTACTATCGGTTCCGGAACATTGACAGATAGTAATGCCGGGCTTTCAACGCCCATTTCGATTTATTATTCCACTTCGTTGGCACAGATGATTTATATGGCTTCGGAGATTGGTACGGCGGGAACCATTACATCTATTGATTTTAAAGTCAACAATACCAATTCGTTGGTTAATACAAACGGCATGATTGACGTATGGATAGGACATACCACAAGGTCATCATACAGTCCTGTGGTAGGTACTTCCGGAGCCGATTGGATTAGTATTGCCGGACATAGCCAGGTAGTGGCAAATGGTACTTTTACGCAAACAGGCACCACGATTACATTTACGTTTAGTACTCCTTTTGCATACAACGGGACAGATAATCTTGTAATTACCGTAGATGCAAATAAACCTGGCGATGATGGAAACACAACGTTGTTTTACCAGATTCCTGCAACAACAAACATCACTTCCTTAATGATTAGGACAGATACTGCTGCTGATAATGCCGACCCGTTTAACCCGCCATTGAATTATACTGGAGGAACTATAGCTACTTCAGTGCAGGCTAAGAGAACACGTCCTATAATTGTCCTGAATGGTCTTGTTTTAGGAGTTGAGGAACATGGTTTGGAAAGCGCTATTTCTTTGTATCCGAATCCGGCAACCAACGGATTGTTTGTGGCTTCGCAGAATAAAGTAGCATCAGGAGAGATTTACACTATGACCGGACAATTGGTACGAAGCGTAACGATTGAAGAAAATAAAATTCCGATAGGAGATTTGTCATCCGGCGTTTACCTTTTAAAACTTCGTATGGAAGACGGGCAGATTCTTGACAAAAAATTTGTAAAACAATAATCCGTAAGATGGAAAAATCTGAAAATCCCTTTGATTTCAAAGGGATTTTTTTATAAAACCTTCTTTTTCCTAAACATCAGATATAATGCTATATACATCAGGATGCTTGGGAATATTCCCATAAAAAGAGATGCGAATAATTTGTTCAGGTCAGAAAGCGCCGCTTTTGAGACTTGATGGAATATTATTTCACCATAAGGTTGTGATTTCTGAACCAAGGAACTGATGAGGTTCCATCCAAAATGGAGGACTAATGGCAATAATATGGTTTTTGATTTAACAAAAGCAATTCCCCATACATAACCGGCCAGTGAGGTGATTAAAAATATATAAAGCATAGGAATAATTTCGTTTCCAAACATACCGTAAGAAAACCAATGATAAATGCCAAATGCAGCAGCAGAAATAAGTGCCGCTTTTTGAATGCCAGTTTTATCTGTTAAAATATAGAGAAGAATGCCCCTAAAGATAAGTTCTTCGGTGAGAGCGGATATAAAAAAGTATTGGATTGCTTTTCCTAATAAAGAGAAATTGACAGAGTCGTTCAACTTCCATTCAGCAGAAAAAAATACTGCTTTCAATAAGACAATTGAGCAGAACCAGAATTGAAGCAAATAAAAACCCGCCTCCAAAAAGCACTATTCTGTTACGATTCGGCATAAGTCCGATAGCATCAACAGTGTTTTTACAATAAAAATAACCCAGGCCAAAGGTTGACAGTAACAATAGCATTAATCCCAGCATATAAGCAAATTAAAGTGATGATAACCTGGCAAATTTATATTTTTGTTTTTCAATAATCTTACGCCATTTTGATATGGCGTCCAAATGACGTCAGCATGTTTTATGATAAAAGCAAAATTGGAGAATCAATAAAATTGCAACGAATAGCCAAAGGATGGACACAAAGCCAGCTTTCTGAACGTAGCGGTATAGGCTTAAGGTCTATACAAAGAATAGAAAATGGAGAAGTAAACGCTCGTTCCTATACGCTTGCAAAATTGCAGGAACAGTTGGATATCCGTTTTGATGAAACCCATACAATAGCCATAAACCAAACAACGGATTTTGCTAAACGAAGTTTTACTAACTGGCGAACCTCGAAAATAGCCCTGTCCTATGTAACGGGATTTATTATTGCAATCATATCAGGAAGCTTTCTGGTGAATTCTGCGACATTTCCGGAAACCCATTTTGAATTGTTTGTATTTCTATGTTCTCTGGCTATTATTTATAGTGTACTCTTGCTATACATATGGAGAAAAAGCAAATAGCTTCCTTAAAAGTTAAACTTCTCAGAAACCTCTTTTAAAATTATTTTTACGATTGTAACTTTATAAGGCTGGCCATTGGGCTATTAATTGTAACTTATGAAGAACAAGCTACTGGTATTTAATGATAAAGGAATCTACTGTGCCCAAGCCGATGTATATCTCGACCCGTGGCGACCGGTAAAAAATGCAATTATTACCCACGGACATTCCGACCACGCGCGGTTTGGACACCGTTACTACATCACACATCATTACAATATTCCCATATTAAAGCACCGTTTGGGCGACATTGTTGTAACCGGAAAAGAATGGGGAGAAACTTTTACAATTAATGGGGTCACTTTTTCTCTGCATCCAGCCGGACATATAATAGGCAGTTCGCAGGTAAGGGTAGAATACAAAGGGGAAGTATGGGTTTTTACCGGCGACTATAAGACGGAAGATGACGGGATTTCTACTCCCTATGAAGCTATCCGTTGCCATACGCTTATTACAGAAAACACTTTCGGACTTCCTGCATTTCGGTGGCTTCCGCAAGCTGAAGTGATGCAGGACATTAATACCTGGTGGGCACAGAACAAGGCAGAGGGAAGAACTTCTGTATTGTTTGGCTATACATTGGGGAAGGCCCAGCGATTGCTCAAATATCTGGATTCGGATATAGGACCCATTTATACGCATGGTGCCGTTGAAAATATGACGGAAGTATTGCGGACTATAGTCGATTTCCCGCCTACAATCCGGATTACGCAGGAAACTAAAAAAGAAGCATTCCCCGGTAGTATGGTACTGGCGCCGCCCAGTGCACACGGAACCGTATGGATCCGAAAGATGACTCCCTATGTGACGGCAGCAGCCAGCGGTTGGATGGCCTTTCGCGGAGCCCGAAGACGCAGGGCAATTGACAAAGGTTTTGTGCTTAGTGACCATTGCGATTGGCAGGGATTGCTTGAAAGCGTCAAGGCAACCGGAGCAGAACGAATAATCTGCACCCATGGCTATAGCGATATTTTTAGTGCCTATCTCAGGGAATTAGGGTATGATGCAGTGACCGAAAATACGCAATACGAAGGCGATGAAGAGGAAATTTCTGTTGGAGATGAAAAGGATGCTGAAAAAAAAGAAGAGCTATGAGAAACTTTGCAGCACTCATTAAAACACTCGACAGCTCGAATAAGACTTCAGTCAAGGTGGAGGCATTGACAGAATATTTCCTGCATGCCAGTGACCCGGATAAGGTGTGGACCATTGCACTCTTGTCGCATCGCAGACCTCCGAGGCCGGTCAATACAACCTTACTCCGGTTATGGGCTTCAGAGCTGGCAAACATTCCGTTGTGGCTTTTTGAAGAATCCTATCATATAGTAGGTGATTTGGCAGAAACTATTGCCCTGATTATACCGGATAGCAAAGAGCATTCTGAGAAAAGCCTGAGTGAATATGTTGGCGAAATGATTGCATTGAAAAGTAAAAGCGAAGCTGAAAAACGCTTATACCTTCATGAAAACTGGCAAATGCTCAATTACTACGAACGTTTTGTCTTTACAAAATTAATTACTGGCAGTTTCCGTATCGGGCTCAGTCAGAAATTAATGACCAGAGCATTGTCCAAAGCAGTAGGCATTGATGAAGATGTACTGGCCTATAAGCTGATGGGAGACTGGAATCCTCAAAAAATTACTTTCCAAAAGCTGATACTGGAAGAAAAAAGCCAGGACTATTTATCCAAACCTTATCCGTTTTATCTGGCTTATGCCATCGAATCGGAACCTGAAAATTTAGGTGATGTCCGTGATTGGAGCATAGAGCATAAATGGGATGGCATCCGGTCGCAAACCATTATCCGATACGGAGAAGTTTATCTCTGGAGTCGGGGTGAAGAATTGATTACGGATAAATATCCCGAATTTCAGGCATTTGTGAATGTATTGCCGGATGGAACCGTAATTGATGGTGAAATCTTACCCTATAAGGATGGCAGAATTGGAACTTTTGGAGACTTGCAAACGCGTATTGGCCGCAAAACAGTTACTAAAGCATTGCTACAGAAAACGCCGGTTATTATTAGAGCATATGACCTTTTGGAATGGCAGGGAAAAGACATCCGGAACCATCCGTATGAAGAAAGAAGGCAATTGTTGGAAGAACTTTATGATGCCGTAAAAGATTTGGGCTTGCCGTTGCAACTTTCGGAGCGTTTTGATATGGAAAGCTGGGAGGCCGTAACCGAAGAAAGAATGAAAGCAAGGGAATTGAATAGCGAAGGTCTTATGCTGAAACGTAAAAAATCACCCTATCTGGTGGGACGTAAAAAAGGCGATTGGTGGAAATGGAAGCTGGAGCCGCTTACTATTGATGCGGTGCTGACCTATGCTATGAGAGGAAGCGGCCGAAGGGCAAACCTGTTTACGGATTATACTTTTGCGCTCTGGCAGGACAAGGAAGACGGCTCACGTGAACTGGTTACTTTTGCCAAGGCGTATTCCGGATTGACAGATGCCGAATTCAGGATGGTGGATGATTTCATTAAGAAAAATACGTTGGAGCGTTTTGGTCCGGTACGGAGTGTGACACCGGCACTGGTTTTTGAAATCGGTTTTGAGGGAATTGCACTTTCATCAAGACATAAAAGTGGAATTGCAACACGTTTTCCCCGTATTTTAAGATGGCGTACTGATAAGAAGATAGAAGAAGCAAATACGATTCAGGAACTTAAAAATATGATACGGTAGTAACAGCAAAAATGAACAGGGAGGTACTTTTTGATATAGCAAAGACATGGTTTTCAGGCAAAGGATGGACACCGCATACTTTTCAGCTAAAGACCTGGACTGCCTTTTTGCAGGGAAAACACGGACTGCTGAATGCTCCTACAGGCAGCGGTAAAACTTATGCATTGTGGATGCCGGTGGTGCTTGATTATATTAAAAAAAATCCTGAATATAAGACCCGCCATGTTCCCGGTTTAAAAGCAATATGGGTCACGCCGCTTCGGGCACTCTCTGTTGAAATAAAACAGGCGGCGGAACGTGTTGCAGACGATTTGCAAACGGGGTTAACGGTAGGCATTCGCACAGGCGATACTTCTGCTACAGAAAAAAACAGGCAGAAAACCAAAATGCCCGATTTGCTTGTAACAACACCGGAAAGCCTGCATCTTATGTTGGCTACCAAAGGATATGAGGCTGTTTTTAAAGATTGTACCGCTTTTATTGTTGATGAATGGCATGAATTGTTGGGAAGCAAACGCGGGGTGCAAATAGAACTGGCGCTTTCAAGATTGAAGACTGTAGCGCCAAAGCTCCGTATCTGGGGAATATCAGCAACTATAGGCAATCTGGAACAGGCCATGGAAGTATTGCTTGGACCTGAATCGGAAGCGTTTCAGAATAAGGAATTGGTCAAGGCACACATTGAGAAAAAAATAAAAGTCATCTCTATTATTCCGGATAAAATGGACAGTTATCCGTGGCGCGGACACATGGGATTGCATCTCATTGATGAGGTGGCTAAGATTATCAAAAACAGCCGGACAACCCTCATATTTACCAATGTAAGGTCTCAATGCGAAATATGGTTTCAGGCTTTGCTGGAAAAATATCCTGAATTTGCAGGCGAAATGGCAATGCATCACGGAAGCATTAGCCGCGAAACCAGACAGTGGGTAGAACAGGCCATACGTGACGAACAGCTCAAAGCAGTGATTTGTACGTCAAGTCTTGACCTTGGAGTAGATTTTGCTCCGGTAGAAACCGTAATCCAAATTGGCGGACCTAAGAGCGTTGCGCGTTTTCTGCAACGGGCCGGACGTAGCGGGCATCGCCCCGGACAAGAAAGTGTTATTTATTTTCTGGCAACGCATGCTATTGAGCTGGTGGAAGCCTCAGCTTTAAAACGTGCCGTAAAGGAAACCGTCGTAGAAGATAGGATTCCTTACCTGAACAGTTGGGATGTTTTGGTACAATATCTGGTTACGTTGGCGGTATCTGACGGGTTTTATCCTTCAGCAATTTATAAAGAAGTCAAAAGTACTTTCTGTTATCAAGCCATGACAGAATCGCAATGGGTATGGATACTTAATTTTATTACCAAAGGAAGTCAGAGCCTTGAGGCCTATGACGAATACAAAAAAGTTGAAATAGAAGAAGACGGGCGTTTTAAAGTAAACAGCAGAAGTGTTGCATTACGCCATCGCATGCAGATGGGAACCATAGTGGGTGATGCTGTGATGAGTGTCAAATTTATGAGCGGTGGCTATATCGGCAGTATTGAAGAGTCGTTTGTATCAAAGTTATATCCGGGTGATGTGTTTGTTTTTGCCGGTCGGAAATTGGAACTGTATCGTACAAAAAATATGGAGGTTTTAGTACGTAAGGCCAATCCATCTGCCAAAGCACAGCATGCCAGTTGGATGGGAAGCAGAATGACACTTTCTGCACAAATGGGTGAGCTTATAAGAACCGAATTATATGCTGCAAACAATGAAAAGGCTTCACCGGAACTCCGCGCACTTAAACCTGTTTTTAAGCAACAGCAGAAGGAATCTGTTGTGCCTGCTGCCGACGAGTTTCTCATTGAGACTTTTAAAACACGCGAAGGACATCATATTCTGTTTTATCCGTTTGAAGGTCGCTTCGTGCATGAAGCTTTGGCAAGCCTGATAGCGTACAGGATAAGCCTGCTAACGCCTATTACTTTTTCGCTGGCTTATAATGATTATGGTTTTGAATTGTTGAGTGACAAACAGATAGCTATTGCGGAACTTCTGGACAACAATTTGTTTACACCCGAATATTTGCATGAAGACCTTCAGAAAAGCCTTAATGCTACTGAAATTGCCAGAAGAAAATTCAGGGATATAGCCGTAATAGCAGGATTGGTTTTTGCAGGCTATCCCGGCAGGATTATAAAAACGAAGCACTTACAAAGCGGGTCGCAATTAATTTTTGAAGTATTTCGCGATTATGAACCGGATAATTTGTTGCTACAGCAGGCCTATAGGGAAACTTTTGAGCACCAGTTAGAGGAAGGCCGTCTGATTATGGCTTTAGAGCGAATTCAAAACCAGCAGGTAGTCTGGAAACAATGTGAAAAACCGACTCCTTTCAGTTTTCCTATCATCACAGATAGGTTGCGGGAACGATTGTCAACAGAAACTCTGACAGAACGTATCAAGAAAATGACAGCCAGCTATATGAAGTCCAATTAGGAAATAAAGAAGAAGGATGATATTAGAAATTGAAATTAATAACCATGAGTTTGTACTCCACAACAGCGGTGCCCTCTATTGGAAAGGACAGGAAATGCTTTTGGTTTCGGATGTGCATTTGGGTAAAATTTCGCATTTCAGAAAACACGGTTCGGCGTTGCCTACCCAACCAATCTTTAAAAATTTCAGTAAGCTCGACAAGCTTGTGGACCATTTTGCCCCGCAAAAAATCTGTTTTCTGGGTGATTTATTTCATAGCTCAATGAATAGGGAATGGCTTCTTTTTGAACAATGGAGAAACCGTACAGCATTGCCAATCGTATTAGTAGCCGGTAATCATGATATTGTTGATCGTAAAAAATACGAAGAACTCCATATTCCCGTAGTAAACGAATGGTTACTGGATGGTTTTCTGCTCACCCATTTTCCGGAAGAACGCGAAGGCTTGTATACTATTTCCGGGCACATTCATCCTTCCATAGTACTTGCCGGAGAAGGTCGGCAGTTTTTAAAACTGCCTTGTTTTTTTCAATCGCCATTCCAAATCATCCTGCCTGCTTTTGGTGAATTTACAGGAACATTCGCCATGGAATTACGGCAAGGAGACACGGCCTATGTACTCACAAAAGAAGAGGTAATTGCGATAAGTAAATAATAAATTAAAACTTTAAGTTTTTCTGTTTACTTGTCTAAAAGTCAGGTTGATTCTCGGTAATACTTCTTTTGTTGTTTTAGGGACTTGGTGTTGCCAGAAACTATTAGTGGTTCCTGCCATGAGTAAGAAAGAACCGTGGTGTAAAGGAATTTCAACCTGCGGAATATCTGTACGGAATTTGTGCCGTAAGCGGAACATTCTTGTTGCTCCAAAAGTGACGGAGGCAATTATAGGGTCTTTGCCTGAATTTCCTTCCCTGTCGCTATGCCAGGACACGCCATCTTTGCCATTGCGGTACAGATTGAGCAACACACTGTTAAAGTTCAGTTGGGTTTCAGATTCCACTCTTTTGCGGATAGCCAATAGCTCGGGTGTCCAGTCAGGACCATTCACGTCTGCTCCGACGTTTTCCTTATCTTCATACCAGGCAATCATTCGGGGTGCGGTTACTACTTTATCATATATTTCCATTTCATATTCTCTCCATTTTGTTTGATGGAGCAGGGTAGTGTAATAGAAGTCAGATTCTTCTTTAGTGAAAAAATTATCAATCAAAAGCAATTCCGTATCGGGCAGGTCAAATATTTTTTTGCCTCTGTTGCCGCTAAAAAATAGCTCAGTATCATTAAAAAGTGCCATAATGTTTTTGAGGGCAATTATTTCTTTCTTTTGGCTTTGCCTTCGGAGCCGGATGGGATGTCAAGACTATCGTGTCCTCTTTCTAAATTCTTTTCGCGTTTTTCCTGCGCTTCCTTTGTCGTTTTGATGTCTTTTGAAGTCTCGTTGCTGGAAGGACTAATGCCTTTCGAATGGCCGGATTCAAGATGTTCTTCAGCAGGTTTTTGATTGTCATAATCAATTTCAGGCTTTTTTTTGCTTGAAACTTTTGGGACCGGAGTTTGATTTTTACCTTTCATAACGTTGTCTTTATAACTTTTCGTATCATTAGCTTAGTTACAAATTTCCGTTATTTGTCTTGCAAAGGTGTTATATCATCTCCAAGAATGCTTATAAAGTTTGTTTGGCTACCGTTTTTTGCATATAATCAGATAAAACGGATAGTTTTCCGTAATCTCCCTGATTTCAATTAATCCGGCTTCTCCAAATTCTGACTGTATGGATTCCGGGTCGTAAAAATACATCTTAACTCCTTCAAAAATTTCGTAACGGTCTTTGCTGATAAATTTTCCGGAGCCATAGGTATGCGCTTTTTTAGAAATAGCTGTAAAGACCATATATCCATTGTTTGCTAATTGTTGAAAGCAATCCTGAATCAGTTTTTTTCTTTCCTGTTCGTCCAGCAGATGGATGAGTGCATGACAATAAATTCCTTCATATAGATTGGTGTCAAAGGGCATATCGGTTACGGAACCATGGTGAATAGTGATGTCGTTTCCGTAATGCTTTTTAGCCAATTTAATAGCCGTTTTTGATATTTCTATTCCGGTTACATCTATTCCGTTTTCTCTGAAAACCTGTGCATTTCTGGCATAGCCAATACCCGGAATGAGTATATTTTTGATTGCATTCTCTACAAAAAGATTTTTCGTCAGAAGGGCTGAATTCGCAGGTTCCAGTCCCCACATTTCGCGTTTTTCGCTAAAATTTGTTTCCCAAAATTCTGCCATAATAACTCGTTTATTAGTTATAACAAAAATAAAGATAATTCATTTAATGCAATTATGTCGCAATAATTTTTTTTGGCAGTGGCTAAGGTAGGAAGGTGCTAAGTTGCTGAGATACTAAGGTGCTAAGGTTCTAAGGTACTGAGGTATGTATGTCGTTTAAAACACAAGTTATTAAAAATAGATTTCCGGTCGTTCTTTCATATTGGTATGGATTCTTTGAATCTGTGTAATTCTTTGAATCTGTGGCTGAATTAAGAAAGTTAAAGACTCCGGGAGTTAATTTATGTAATTAATTTCCAGAATTAAAAGGCAGGTCAACAAAAAAAGTGGTACCGCTGGAGTTATTGTTTTCAAACCAGATTTTTCCATTATGGGCTTCTACAATCTGTTTTGAAATGGCCAATCCCATTCCAAATGGCTGTTCGCCCGCAGTGCCGGGTCTTTTGGCTTCAGTAAAAAGGTCAAAAATCTTTTCACCCATTTCAGGAGGTATGCCAATACCTTCGTCTTTAACCAAAATGCGTATTTTTTGTTCTTTCTGTGTCATTTTAATCTTTATCCTGGCTCCGTTAGGGCTAAACTTGATGGCATTGGCAATCAGATTACTGATGACCCTCCACAGTTTTTCGCGACTTGCATTTACTATTGCAGTAACAATTTCCAAATTGAGCTGTTGTTGCTTTACATCGGCTTTGCTTTTTAGCAGGGCCACACAATATTTAAGCATTTCTGCAATATCAACGGGCTCTTTTTTCAACTGCTCGCTGCTAAATTGTAACTGCAACAGGTTGTCGACCAAATCCAGTGAGTTTTGTCCTGATGTTTTCATCAGTTCAAGCATGGTTCTGTCTTCTTCAGACCTGTCAGGTTCTTCGAGCATCATGGAGGCAATAGCATGTATTCCGCCTATGGGATTGCGAAGGTCATGCGCCACAATGCGTATCATACGGGTATTGTCTGCCTGGCTCTGCTCCAATGCGCTTAATGCCTTTTTCATCTGGCTGTTCTGCCGCTTGGTACGTTTTAAATGTTTACGAATGGAAATAATCATTGAAATGGCCAGAACAAAAGCAATACAAGCCAATACAGACAAGGCTAACTGGTAGTTATACCTGCTTTCCAATGATTTTATTTCTTCATCTTTTACGGCGTAATCGATATAATCTATTCCGGATTCCCGGTTGAGAGCGGATTCCTTATCGTGAATTTCAATCAGTTTCTTACTATATGCCGCCGCGGCTGCATAGTCTTTGCGGGCATCATAGATTTCAAACAGTTTCCGTACTAAGATTTCGCTATAATACAGATAATCGTTGTTTTCTGCAATAGCCAAAGCCTGCTTATAGTAGTTTATGCTTTCTTCAGGGTCTGTTGCTTCCAGTTGCTGGCCCATATCAATATGCATATCCATTGACACATAAAATAATTTTTTGTCAATGGCAGTTGAAATGGTCTGTTTCAGTAAGGCCAACCCTTCAGCACGATTGCCATGCTTGATAAGGTCGTCTGCAATAAGCTGGTCAATGGCAACCAGCGTACGTTCGTCTTTATATTTGGCAGCAATTTTTTGGGCTACGTTGATATAATAGTGGGTTGAATCTCTGCTAAAATGTTCCGGATAAGACAGCAAATAATTATAAATAACCAAAGACCTGATGGAATCGTTACGAAGCTTTTTGGATTTCCTGAAAGCCAAATCATAACGTTGCAAGGCACGGTCGTCTTTGCCCATTTCCTGATAAACCATACCAATATTCATCAGGGATTGCACACAATTCGTAGCATCTCCCAGTTTTTTATATCTCGTATAGCCCTGGTTATAATATTTTAAAGCCAGTTGAAAATTGCCTTTAATGTCAAAAAAAACACCCAGATTGTTCATGGCATCGGCTCTGCCTTGCTCATAATTATGACGGTTGGCAATTTCGCGGGCCATTCGGGCATAATAAAAAGTACTGTCGGCATTTTTTTCATAGAGCAACATTGCCATTCTGTTCAGCCTATCAACATATTGAAGGCTATCACTGATTTTAGGAAGGGAAGCCTGGATTTTTTTTAATTCAGAGGACTGAGCAAAGCTTATGTTCCAAGTTAGCAACAATAAACAGAAAAAAGATAGTTTTTTCATACGACCTTGATTTGGTAGAGTCGGGGAGGACTGTATAGGCTAATATAAGCATTTATTCCATAAATAAGGTACCTAAAGTCGTAATGTAGGAATATTACTTATTTTATGGAGTGAGTTCCTAATTTCTTACTTTTGAATATAGAAAATTTAAGCTTTGCCAGTTTGCGTGAAATAGTGCAGACAAAAAAATGACTCAGTTATGCAAAACCGTTTTTCAGACCAAAATAAAACTCTTTCCCATTTCTATGATGAGGTTTGGGTGGTTTGTCCTGCATGTGCTAAGAAAGCTGTTGCCAAAGCTTCTCTTGAGAATAAATCGGCCCGATTATATTGTTCCAACTGTGGTTATATTAAAGAAGCCTCAATGGAAACATCTGTCGGAGGACAAAGAGGGATTCTTAGATGGGCCGCACACAATTATTTCAATGCGGAACTCTGGCTGCAGCATCCGTTTAAAAATGATGTGTTTTTTGCTTATAACGGCGAACATCTAAACTATCTGCAACAGTATATTTCCGCAACCTTACGAGAACACAAAGACCGTGCACATTTCACCCTTTTGGAAAAACTCCCTAAATTTTATCATGAGGCTAAAAACCGTAAAGCCTTACTTACCATCATTAAAAAGCTAGCGAACAGTGTATAATTGATAGTTGGTAGTGTATAATGTTTAGTGTATAGTGTATAATGTTTAGTGTATAGTGTATAGTGTATAGTGTAAACTAAGAACTACCCATTGTCCACTAAAAACTACTAACTATTCACTACCAACTACCAACTATCCACTATCAACTATCCACTACCAACTATCCACTAAAAACTATTATAAGAAGCTTTTCACCCAATCCTGAAACTTAATCTTATAAGTTTCACCTATAGGAACAATGTTTTTTTGGATAAATACTCTGTTCCGTTCAATGCTTTCAATCTGGTCAAGCCTGATAATATAAGACTTGTGTACTCTCATAAAATCAGATGCAGGTAATTTTGCTTCAAAATCTTTGAGCGTATCGAGCACGATAAGTTTTTCATTCTTTAGATGCAAATACAGATAATCTTTTAAGCCTTCAACCAGTAGTAAATCGTTCAGGTTTATTTTTACCAGCTTGCCATCGGTTTTTATGAACAGGAATTCATCCGGTTTTTCTTCGGTTTTAGCCGCTATTTCTACAGTGGGAGCCGGTTTTTCCTGGGCAAGGGACTCTATTTTCTGTATGCATTTATAAAAACGGTCAAATGAAATAGGTTTTAGTAAATAATCGACTACATTATGCTCGTAGCCTTTCAGGGCATATTCGCTATAGGCAGAAGTAATGACAAACTTGGTTTTATTACCCAACATTTCCATCATCTGTATGCCTGTAAGTTCCGGCATTTGTATGTCAATAAATAATACATCAATAGTTGTTTGGGCTATAAGTTCCAGTATTTCAAACGGATTTGTCGTGGCTTTTATCAATTCAAAACTGGAAATTTTTTCCACATATTTTGACAACAGCGCCACTGCCATAGGCTCATCGTCCAGAATTGCACAGCGGATGGTTTTCATAATGTGATGTCTAATTTTACGTAATACATGTTTTCTTTTGTAGTAATTTCTAACGAATGTCTGTCAGGAAAATACAGTTGCAGTCGCTTTTTTATATTTTCAATACCAACTCCCGACTGATGGTCTTTTTTATAATTGTTGATAGTATTTTGTGTCTGTAAAATCAGATGATTTTTATTTTGTGTCAGTTCAATAGTAAAAGGGTTTTCCGGATTGTTCACAATACCGTGTTTAAATCCATTTTCTACAAATGGAATCAGTAACAAAGGCGGAATGCGGCATTCCGGATTTTCGATATTCTTCTTGAAAACCACTTGCGCATCACCTGAAATCCGCATGGTTTCTAAAGCAATAAAATTGTCTATGTACGCTATTTCGCGTTGCAATGCAATAGTTTCATTTTGGCTCTCATAGGTCATATAACGCATGAGTCCGCTCAATTGCTCGACAGCCGGAAGTGCTTTTTCTGATTTTTCGAATACCAGATAATAAATATTGTTCAGGGTATTAAATATAAAATGCGGATTGATTTGCGATTTCAGGAAATTGATTTCGGTTTCCCGCTTGCTTTCCAATAAAGTGAGTTGCTCTTTTTGCAGGCGTAACATGTTAACAATAAACCATAAGACAGAAGAAGCCATTATAGGGAGGCTGCTGTACGCTAAATTATCATAGATATAGTAAGTAACTGTTACTCCTTTGTAATAATTATGGAAACCAAACAGAATGTCAAACAAAACTTCTTCTATCAAATAGCGCATTCCGATAAAAATGATAAACAGGGCCAAAAATGACAATACAATGCGTTTTACATTTTTTACATCAAAAAACTTTGGCATAAACACTAAGTAATTCAGGTAAAAAACAAAGATATAAATTGCTGTAAACGAGAGCGTCAGGAGATATTCCGGCTTGTTGAAATCGAAAGCCAATATAGGAAAAGAGATTTTTTGCTGTTTAAAGTCGAATACTGTCAAATCCTGCATTATATAGTATAACCAAAACAAAAGGTGTAATAAAATCACATATTTTTTCTTCATTTCACTGCTGTTTTTTGAGAGTGGAAAAGTAGAATATTAAAGAATAACAAAAAACTTTTTTTCGACAAACACCTGCTTTTCTCCGACCAACCCATTGGTCGGATTTTTGACCGGGCTGGTCGAAATAAAAAAAATAAGAACAGTAAAAGCCGAAGATTTGCTGAAAAATAATACACATGAAAACATCAGCACATTTTTTAGTTTGGATTTCAATTCTATTTACTGCTTCACTTTTTGCACAGACACATGAAGTAAAAGGTATAGCGCAAGCCAATGGTGAGCCTGCAGCATTTTACGATGTCTTGTTAATAGCCAAAGATACGATTAAAGGCAAGACTGCCGAAAACGGTTCTTTTGCCTTAAAAGCACAAGCAGGCAATTACCGTTTAGAAGTTTTATATTTTGATGAATTGGTGCATAAACAAGAATTTGCACTAAAAAATGATATTGATTTGGGAGTGCTTGCTTTTGAAAGTAAAACCAGGCTTGATGAGGTGGTAATTGAAGCTCCCAAAAAACTGATGGAACGCAAAGCAGACCGTTTTGTATATCATGTAGCCAATGCAACTTCGTCTGCAGGAGGTACTGCTATAGACGCACTCAGAACGACACCCGGTGTTACGGTAACACAGGAAAGCATCAGCATTTCGGGTAAAAACTCGGTTATGGTGCTAATTGATGATAAGCCAACCTACATGGAACAGGCGGAACTGATGAATTATCTGGAGAGTATCAGTGCTTCCAACCTGTCAAAGATTGAAGTAATTACGACACCGCCAGCCAAATATCAGGCCGAAGGCAATAGCGGTATTATCAATATTGTTACGAAAAAGGTTAAGAAAGACAGTTGGAATGGGTTATTTGGCGGAGCTTACCAACGCGGACATAGAAATACGCAACAGTACAATACCGCTTTCAATCTGCAAAAGAATAAGCTCACATTAAGAAGTTCTGCCAGCACAGGAATACGACGTTCATTAATCAATTGGGATAATGATATTTATTACTCTGATGCTTTTTGGCAGAATGAGAGCAGCTCAGATGGTAAAAACCGTTATTTTAACGGACAGTTGGCTCTGGACTACCAATTGACAAAAAAATGGACAATTGGCACCAAAGTTTCTGCCTACACTTCTAAGTTTACGGATGCACAGCCACAGTTAACCACCCTTTTTGACCAAAAAGGAGGAACTATTCAGCAATTTATGAAGAATAATGCGACATCAAATGATAAAACGTATCAGCAGATTTACAACCTGTATTCAGAATATAAGCTGGATACTTTGGGCAAAAAAATGATGGTAGATGTTGATTTTGTGAACTATCATACGCCAACTTTTAATCGTTATGCCTATGCCAACTATAATCCGGCAAACGAACTGATTGCCAATTCCCAACATGCCGGTATTAATGATGTCGATATCAGAATACAAAATCTGTCGGCTAAAGTAGATTTTGAATTGCCAACAAAAATAGCCGATTTTACCGCTGGTGCCCGATTTTCCAATTCAAAATCTGATAACCTGATTAATGCTTTTAAACAGGACGAAAATGGTGAAATGGTATATGATACCAACCTGTCGAATTATTTTGAATATACCGAAAAGAATGAGGCATTGTATATTTCCGGAAATAAAAAGTTCAATGATAAATGGAACATTCAGGCGGGATTGCGTTTGGAAGCTACCCAGACGGATGGATATTCGAGAGAGGCCAATAACCGACACAAGAATGATTACCTGAAATTATTTCCAACGTTGTATGTCCTGCACCAGTTTACAGAAGACAAAAGTTTAGGATTTAACTATTCCCGCCGTATCCGTCGTCCAAGCTATGAAAGTCTGAATCCATTCCGTACGATAAACAACGAGTTTAGTTACAATGAAGGGAATCCGTTTTTAAGACCGTCATTTACGCATAATTTTGAAGTGACATTTACGTATAAGACCTTCGATTCACGACTCAGTTTTTCAAGTATGAGAGATGGCGTAAACCAGGCTTCTATCCTGAATCCGGATACCAAACAGAACAATTATATCTGGATGAATTATGTAAATGAAGACATGCTTAGCTTTACGCAGAGTTATACGGCAAAACCAACTCCGTGGTGGACCAGCGTGAATAATCTTAGTTTGAGTTATTCCGAATCCGATATTGCAGTTTCTGACAGGAGAAATAAGGGAGCGTCTTCGTCTTTTTTCACAACCAATGATTTTACCTTAAACAAAAACAAAACGTTTTTCCTGAGTATTAGTTATTTTCAGAATTTTGGAGAAACTTTCCAGAACTCAAGTCTAAAACCGTATGCCAAATTTTATGCAACGGTAAAATACCAAATGCTGGATAAAAAATTAGAGTTGGGCATTAGCGGAACTGATATTTTTAACGGACGCGAATATTCAAAACAGAATATGTATGGGGTAACCCAGGAATTTAAAAATGTTTGGGACACGCAGCGCATCCGTTTTTCATTGACTTACCGTTTCGGAAACAGAAACCTTAAAACCAGTGAGCGCCAATCTGGAAATTCTGAAGAGTTAAACAGGTTGTAGCCAGAAGTGATAAGAATAACCCGTTGATTTGTCAACGGGTTTATTGTTTTTTCGTATCGTCAATATATTTTTAGTCAGGGGATTTTGGTCTGGATATAAATTAATAAGTAAATAAATCTTTTGGTAATTATGGAATAACAATCCATTTTGTTCCGGTACTTTGCACTACTATAGAACCGGTTGCTGAGGTAATAACGGATCCGTCTTTTGTAATATCTGTTCCGGTCGCATTCAGGTTTACAGAACCTCCTGTAACATCGCATACTATATTATAAATTCTTCCAACATTACTGCTGTCTGCTGTTGGAAGTGTTACTGTGATTCCGGAAACAGTATAAAGTACCGTATAATCTTTGTCTGTGAGCGAGTAATTGATATTGGTGCTTTTGATTGCCGCACTAAAAGAACCGGTAATTTGCAGTGTACTGTTTGGGATAGTATTGCCAATTCCTACATTTACAGCATTTGAACCAATTCCACCCAATACCATGCTATTATCTGCCTCAACCGTGGCCATGTAGCCAATAGCGGTTGCATTTTCTAAGCTATTGAGAGTACTGCTTGCAAACGAACCTATAAAAGTATTTCCGTTGCCACTTACCAAAGACAATCCGGTATTGTCACCTAAGCCAATATTGTGTCCGCCATTATTCAGCGAAGGCAGAACTCCAAAACCTATACCAATATTAGAAAAACTATCCGTATTGCTTGACAGTGTTTGATTTCCAATGGCAATATTTACACTGCCAGATGTAGTTGCCTGTAATGCATTCCTACCAATGGCTATATTTAATTGACCGCTGTCAATATTCGTAAGGGCAGACTCACCTATGGCTATATTGGCAGCTCCGGAAGTAGTTTCGTTCCCGCCTTCTAAAAAGATGTTTGGAAATAGCGGGTCACTACTGGTATTTGAAAAATCTAATCTTCCTCTCTGCGTAATCCTTAGGCGTTCCATATTGTCTGTTCTGAAAGTGAGGTCTTGCGCGTCTGTAGTACCTAAAAAGTCCGCGTTGGCATCGGTTCCGGCATTTCCGGCCAATTGCCATCCATTACCGCGACCGTCCATGCGTTGCCATTTTCCAGCCAACCAGTAATAATAGCCAGGCGTAATGTCGGCTACAGTTGCGGTATTGAACAGGAGCAGACCATCTACGTTTCCTGTCGTAATTGTTGAGGTATCTGTTGAACCGGTTAGTGCTACCCTTGGAATCAGGATGCCTTTGTCTGTAGCTGTAACATCCAGGGCAGTAGAAGCATCCGGGTTAATTGTTCCGATACCAATTTGGGCATGTACTGTCCCTAAAAAGACTAGCATCAGCATAGTCAAGTAGCTTTTTTTCATGGTTTCCTAAATTTAACTTGATAGTTGTTTGTTGGACAGAGATTATACAATTTCTATCCGTAAAAGTATCCATGAAGAAATCCATGGGGAGTAAGGGAACCGTTGTGTATAGCCATGGGGTAGGTGTATTACACAGCAGGTTAAATATTCTTTAGGGCTACTTTTTTCTATTGTAAAATTAGGAAAAAAATGAAACCACATATTGGGAATTGGATTTTTTTATTTGAAAAACAAGCGAAAATTTAGTTTTTCAATGCTGCTTTTAAACATGAAACAGCTTCCTCAAGTTCTGGTTCATTCATTGAAGCAAATCCAAAGCGAAAGGCATTTTCCTGAGTATGAATCCGTTTGATATGCAATTGATGGATTGATGTTAATTTATTTACAGAAAACATTGGATTTATTTTTATCCAGATTGCCATTCCGCCATCAGGTAGAGAATACGAAACAGAATCACCCAAATGTTTTTTTAGCAGTGCATCCAGATAGTCCCTGCGTTGACGATAGCTTTTTTTTGTTTTTTTTAGGCATCTGCTCAAGTCTCCGTTTTTAATGAGTTCTGCCAACGCATTCTGCATATATCCGTCGCCTCCAAAGTCAATTTCTTCCCGAAGCATTGTGCATTGTTCAATAAAATTTTTAGGCGCTATCATGAAACCAATACGTATAGAAGGACCTAAAATCTTAGAGAAAGAGCCAATATAAATTATATTGCCGTTATGGCTTCCGCTGGCTATAGGTAAATAGGGAGAGGAAGCATAGTGGTAATCGTAGTCATAATCATCTTCAATAATAGCAAAAGAATATTGATGGGAGAGTTCCAAAAGTTTCATTCTTCTTTGCACACTCAATGTCACGGTTGTTGGATAGTGGTGATGGGGAATTACATAAACTGCGGTTATTTTTTTCTTTTTGCATATTTTTTCCACTGCAGCCATATCCAGTCCATTTTCATCAACAGCGACTTCAATTAGCGTTGCTTTGGTTCTTGCAAATGTTTTGTTAGCTATAGGATAATCGGGATTACCGGTAATAATAGAAGCGTCTTTATCTAATAGCAGCTGCGAAGCCAGATAAATACTCATCTGGGCGCCATGTGTAATTAACACATTATCGACTGTGATATTCAGTCCGCGGGTTTTGGATAAATAGTTGACAAGTTCATTTCTTAGTTTCAATGTGCCTTGCGTGGTTCCTACAATAGCATTTTTGACGGCATATTTCCGGGTTGTATAGGACCTGTATATTTTTAACAGGTCTTCTATGGGTGAAAGTCTTATGTCGGGATAGCCGTCATCGATAAGGATTTCAGGAGCTGTTAGTATTTTCTTATCAGACATTTTTTCCTCTGCTTTATGAAAAGGAAGGCTAAAAGTATTTTGATAGGATGATGCAGCTTCTTTCTGACTCCAGTTCTTGGCTTTTAATACCGGAATCTGTTGGGATACGGTTACCTGTTTTCGTGGAATGACAATTATCCAGTCCTGGGCATGCAGTTCGTCATAGGCCGCAATTACTGTTTTACGGTGTACGCCCAGTAATTTAGAAAGCTCCCTTGTTCCTGGCAAGGGAGTTCCGGCTTTTAATGTTCCCGTTCTTATTTCATTGATAATTGAGATGGCAATCTGTCTGTATATTGGAGTCTTACTCTCTTTATCAATGGTAATGATATTTTGAAATGGAAACATCTGGACTACTTGTTAAGTTAAATCTGGATTACAAAGGTAGTCCAAATTGAAGATACTTTAGCCGGATAATTTAAATACATAACAACATGAATTATCAAATTAAAAAAGCAAGTCTGGAAGACTTGAATGAAACCGCCGTTTTGTTTAATCTCTACAGAGTTTTCTACCGACAGGAATCCGATTTGGAAAGAGGCAAGACATTTTTAAAAGAAAGGTTCCTAAACAGCGAATCTGATATTTTTCTAGCTATAGTTGATGGTAAAGCGGTAGGGTTCGTCCAGCTGTACAAACTTTTTCATTACACCAAACTGCAGAAACAATGGTTATTAAGCGATTTGTTTGTACATCCGGATTACAGAGGGAAAGGACTTTCTGTAGCCTTGATTGACCGTAGTAAACAATGGTGTGAAGAAACCGGAGCTTGCGGATTAATGCTTGAAACAGAAAAGACAAACGATATTGGGAACCAACTCTATCCGCGTTGTGGATTCGAGTATGACGGATTGCATAATTACTACCATTGGTGGAAATAGATAGAAGAACGGCAGATTAGTAGTCTGCCGTTTTTAAATCATTTTAAAATTAGTACTGATAGCGCAGTTTTCGTGCCAATAAAAGTAACGAAGCCGGTACGAAAAGCGAAAGGAAGAGCAAAACAAATTTTATTACAGTAATCCATCCAAGCGACCCGGCTATAAACGGATGTTGCTTCGGAAATTCGGAAAGGAGATAAAATACAGTTGCATTTTCAAGCATATCAAACCCAAACCATATCCACGGAAGTAACCCGGCTATTTTGAAGAAATATTTTGGAAGTTTTATCCGTTGCAATGTGAATTTGGAAAAAGTATGCAGAAATGCCAGCATAGATAAAGGAAAAACAACATCAATAGTATATGTAAAACGTTTATATACCTGTATTCCTATCTCGGTAAATGACTGTATATAGTGATATACTGCATCGCTCCCGAATATTGGCTTTTTGTCGAATATTTCCAGTCCGCCCAATAACATACTTACCTGTTTGGAGCCTGCGGGAATAGTAAAGGCATGTGTAATGATAAATACAATAAGAAAAATCAAAAAGACAAGCCCCAGCTTTTTCACACTTACTTTTCCATCTGCGGATACAGTATTTGTGTTATTGCCAAGAAGTATTCCAAAAATAAGACCCAGCAAGAAAATTGTGGGAATATAAAAAATGTGTTGAAAAGTCATAGCCTTATATTTTTACCGTTTAAGAATGCTTCAAAGAACAGCTTTTGTTTCGGTAAAAATATTGGTCTGCACCAACGTCAGAACCGCACGGTATTCATCAGCTTGCTAAAGTTGGTCGGATCTATTGCCAGATAGGCTGCTATATATTTTTGAGGTACTTGTTGCAACAGATGTGGACTTCTCTGGCAGAATATTTTAAAACGCTCTTCAATAGTAGTAGAGCGGAGTTCCATCTGTCTGTTGAGAAGACCTATAGACAGGTTCTCAGATAATTTCCGGAATAGCCGTTCCACCTGTTGGGACCGTTCAAAAATTTCCTGTAAAGCAGCATAGCTCAGGTAGCTTAACGTACTGTCTGTAATACAGGTTACATTATAGGTCGATGGTTTCTGAAAAATAAACGATTCCATTACCACACACAGGTTGGGTGGATAGGCAAACCCCAGGATATTGGTTTTTCCCTGTGTATCAAAGTTATACATCTGAATGCCTTTTTCAACAAAGTAGATATTGCGCTGTGTTTCGCCCTCGCGCACTATATAATCGCCTTTTTTGAAGTGCTTCGTCTGGAAATCTTTTGTAAGAAGCTCAAAATCACTAGGGGCAAAAACAGGATGTACCGTGCAGAAATAGTTATATAATGAGTTCATAATACAAATTAAAAAAACAAAAGAATCATTACCCGCAATATAGGATATAAAAGGTTGTAAAATTGTAGTTGTAGTATAAATTACTCCTGTTTGCGTATTAGTGCCCAGAAGCAACTTTTTTATTTTTACATTTACCCAAAACCAAAATAAACTATGTATAGAGCTTTTTACTGTTTAGGATTTTTGTTTTCGATTAGCTTGAATGCACAAACCAGCAATGTCGTATCCTGGCTAAATACCAACGCAATTGTTATTGAAGATGCAAATCCTGATGCAGAGCTAGTGGCATTTACACAGAATGAACCTCAAGGCTTTAAAGAAGCAAGAATTTATGGGTTTGGTGAAGCTACCCATCATGCTAAAGAATTTTTTGACCTGAAAGCCAAGTTTTTTAAATACCTGGTTGAGCACAATGGTGTGAGGATTTTTATTATGGAGGAAAGTTATCAGGCTGAACAAGCTATTAATGAATGGATAAGTGGCGGTCCTGGAGATAAAGCTAGTCTTATAAAAAATTTCAGACATTTTTTATGGCGTACTACTGAAGTAGCTGATTTGCTGGAATGGATGCGTAATTACAATCAGGGAAAACCCCGGGAGGCACAGATACGATTTTATGGAATAGATAACCAAATGGGAGATGATATTAATAAAAGACTAAGAAGCTACGTTCAAAAGTATAATATTAATATTGATGAAAACCTGTTAGCAGCAGCAGACAGTTGTTCGGTAGCAGAATATGGACATGTAAAAATAAAGGAATGGGCAAAGAAAATGCAACCGAAACTACAGCAGTTAACCCAATTGCTAGAACAGGATTCAACACGCTTAAAGGCTGCAAATGCAAATGAATATATTGATATGATGCGAGGGTTGGGCTATCTGGAAGATTATACAGCTTATATTTCATGGCCGGCTGCAGATGTGCGTGATAATGCAATGTATGAGAATGTTTTAAAGATAATGAATATAGAAGTGCCAGATAGTAAGATATTTATATGGGCACATAATGAGCATATAAATAAAAAAGATTTGGGTATGGCGGTACCAAGCTTGGGCAGCAGGCTTAAAGAACACTTTAAGGATGACTATTATGCTATGGGATTTGATTTTGGAAGTGGCAAGATGTTGGGCTTTATTATTAAAAATAAGCAGGTATTAGGATCGGAATACCGTCTACTTGACAAACCTTATAATAAAACGTATGCAGAAACTTTTTTTCAAGCCCAGCCTGATATCTATTTTGTTGATATTGCCACAGCTGTTAAAAATCCTGAGATGAAAAAATTCTTTGGTACTAAAATGAAGCAGCTTTTTATAGGGGGACCAGGATTTGACCCGAAGGACCCGAAGTTTTTTTCAAGAAAATATGAGGAAACCTATGATGGTATTATTTTCTTGAAAAAAATTTCACCTAGTGTTCGTCAAAAACAAACATAGAAACAATTTGTATATTTGGAGGTGTTAGTAAGAACAAAAAATCTGTAAAGCATATGATTTACAGGTTTTTATATTTTTAAATAAGAACTACATCAACCCTTATATTTATAGATCGTTTTAGTTATTCCGAAAAGTATTCAATCACTTCTTTATCTTCCATGACAATATGGTCAGTAATATGAAAAACTTCTTTTATCCAAGGGTGTTTTAGGGCATCATTTCTGTCTAATATTTTCCCAAGTATTTGATGTGTCCAAGGTGATTCTTCTCTGTCCATCAAACCAACCTGATAATTTTTTCCCTTAGTCCATATTCTGAAAGGAAAAGAATATCTGTTTTCAGGAACTTCATCAGTTCCCCAATCTCCAATACTAATTATTCCGTTAGCTACTTATCTTCATGGTCTTTGGTAAATTTTATGTAATAAATAGCAAAAGCATCATCGTCTTCATAAACAAACCGTGTAAGATTTACAGTTTCTTTTCCACAGCATTCACAAAGTTCTAAATGTGGTTCTTCAAATTCTATTTTAAGCATGGGTTTGATGCGATAATTAAGCGGTTTATATTGTTTTTCATTAAGAATGAATAATATACTACTGATAAAGATAATGTTTTTCCGAAAAAAATCCATCTAATATTTCTCAAAAACAACCATAGAAACGGCTCGTATATTGAGTGTCAGTAAAAATAAAAACCTGTAAATCTTATGGTTTACAGGTTTTAAAACTAGATTGTGTTTGAGCTTCAGTAACTAATTCTTTACTGTCCAAATGGAACCGTTTTTAGTTGTCAGTTTTTCTAATTTTCCTTTAGATGTAAGTTCATTAAATTGCTTTTCGCTTTCTGCTCTTGGTGTTCCGGAAAGTTCAGAAAATTCTTTTGCCGTCAAAGAAGGATATTTTGAAAAAAGCACTTCCCAACTTTTAGTATACTCACTTTTAATTGCTTTTGGATAGAGTTTTAAAATGGCATTTTCATAAAAGGCGTATGGTTTTGAACCATAAATAGTTTCCTTCTGTCCTGTTGCATCTATAAAGAAGATAGTTGGAAATCCTCTGACACCATTTTGTTTTGCAAAATGCAAATCTTCCTCAAAAAGTACTTTGGCTTTGCCATTAAAATCGGTTGTAAATTGTTTTACATCCAATCCCACTTTTTTAGCGGCTATTTCTAAATTTTCCCATTTGGCAATGTTCTTTTTTTGCAAGAAAACCATTTCACGGATTTCCCTTAAAAATAATATGGCTTTTTCTTTGCCCTGCATTTCTGCGGCTTTAAAAGCTATCGATGGCGGATAGGAGGATGGTAGCGGGTCTTCCAACCAAACATCACCATCAATTGGCATATCATAATAAAGACTCACTTCATCCCAATGATGTGCTACATCAGAAGGTTTGCTGATACCGCCGCTGTTATAGCTCCAATCCGGTAATAAACCACCCATTCGGTACTCAATTTCTATACTATTACCGTATTCCAATTTTAGTTTTCGGATTTGTGGTTCTATTCCCCAGCAAGAAGAACAAATAGGGTCTGTGAAATAAATAACCTTTACCGGTTTTTGGGTGTTTTGCGTTACAACTTTTCCTGATTCTGCATTATCGGGTATTCCACAAATACCTTCAACAGGATCACATAATAGGGGATTGGTATTGTTTTCCATTTTTTTATCTGTTTGAGCCTGACAACCGAAGTTAGCCAGCATTAATACTAGTACTGTTATAGATTTTAATTTCATTTTTTTTGAATACTATTTCAGAATAGGCTTACAATTTATACCCACAAAACTACGCTTCATTCGATGTATATTTGCTATGGGTTTCCCTTTGGAAACTACTTTCCTTTTAGAAAGTGTCTGATGGATTGCATAACTTTGTAAAACATACATTTAATTCAAAAACGATGAAAAAAAACGCCGAAATAAACGCTACACCTATTTGTCAGGTTCGAATGCAAGCTATTAGTGATACGATGAGCCTGTTATCCGGAAAGTGGAAATTTCATATATTGGGAACACTAATAGAAGGCAATACATTGGGATTTATGGACCTGTTACGGGAAATAAACGGGATTGGGACAAAAATGCTCTCAAAGGAACTTCAGGATTTGGAAGTAAATAATTTAGTCAATCGAAGAGTAATGAACACAAAACCAATAACCGTTGAGTACTCAATTACAGAATATGGCAAGACACTTTCGCCATTAATTGATGAAATGGCAAAATGGGGGATTGATTACAGGAAGAAGGTTTATTTTCAAGAGGTGCTAAGTAGCTAAGGTTCTGAGGTGCTAAGTTTTTATGTTTCTTAGATAAAAGAGAAGGTTATTGAAAGTAGGCTTCTTTTTTTTTGATTGAATCTGTATATTGCTTTAATCTGTAGCTGGATAAAAAGAGGTTCTGATGTTATGAGGGGTATAAGTTTTTGTGTTTCCCGGATAAAAGAAAAAGTTATTGGGATAGCCTTTTTTGTGCTTTCTTTCAGTTGATATAGCTTCTTAAAATTTAATAAACATCATTTTCCCTTATCCGTATACATTCCTAATGCTCCACTTTTAATATCTTTTAATGTAAGTTTGTTTTCCGTTCCAGGCAAATAGTTTGTTTTTAATTCTACTATAATGGCTAAAGGCGTTGAGTCTTTATAAATAGTATCATTTTGTATTTTTAAATTTTGATGTTTAAAACTTAAAAAATCTCCAAAGTCAAAACCACTGTAATATTTCCAATCACTTTTTATTTTATCTTTTTTGGATTCGCAACTGAATAAAAGAGCAAATAAGATTATAAATAATTTGTAGGATTTCACTATTTAAGGCTATGGTTATTAATAATTTTTACTGTTTAATTTAGAGTAGATTACAGTGTCAATAAATTCTCCGTTATAAAATTCATTTTCCTTAAAATGTGCTTCCTTAACAAAACTGCATTTTTCCAATACTTTGGCCGACGCTATATTTTCAGGATCAATCATTGCCTCGATAGAATGTAATCCCATTTTAGTAAAGCCATAGTCGACAACCCCATTAATGGCTTCGGTAACATAACCTTTTCCATGAAAATCAGGAAGGAGCATATAGCCAATTTCTGCCCGATAATGTTCGGGTTTCATACGGAAATAGCCAATAGTTCCAATCATTTTAGGATTGTCTTTTAGCGTAATGGCCCAGTTAATCATCTCGTTGTTGCTGATTTTTTCATCCATCATTTTGAGGTGTTCTGTTGCTTCATCCAATGATGTGGCTACCGGGCGTGGAATATATTTCATGATGCTTGGGTCAGAGCGTAGTGCAAATAGTTCATTGACGTCATTTAAATCTGCGCGTCGGAGTTTCAGCCTTTGGGTTTCCAATTCAGGAAAATCTGAAAAATTTATGATAAGCATTATCTCTTGTATTTCTGTAAAGTTATAGTTTTTTCGTTTAGAAACTAAGTGGCAGTTCCCAACTTCAACTTGATAGCTATAAAAATAAAAACCCCGCTAAAAGCGGGGTTTTAAGTTTAAGTCAGAGTAATTTATAAAAATTAGTTCTTTTTAAGAGCCAGTTTTTTAGTAACACTCTTATTCTGGTAATCTATTTTCACATAATAAATACCTTCTGCAAAACTATCTATCGATAAATCTGATTTTGACAGAGATGGTTTGAAAGTAGTGATTACTCTTCCAAGGTTATCTGTAATTGTGATGTTATCAGCTATTACACTTCCGGTTTCTACAGTAAACTGACCATAACTTGGGTTAGGATAAATAGTAACATTATTTTGAGCAAACTGATCAATACCAAGAGGATTTCTACAAGTTACTGATTTAACTCGAACGGCATCCTGAGAACCACAGTTTGCATTAGTATGTACATAATAACGGATAACACCCACATTGCTGCCAGATGACCAGTTCAATGGCGAAGGTCCGCTTGCCAAAACTGTCATTCCATTATCATCCGTGATAGTAATATAATCCGTTGCTACTGAAGTTGAGAAAGTATATTGCTGACCATAATTGATGTAAATGTTTGTAAACTCACCGGCAAAACCTTGAGAAACTACCTCTGCAGATCCCATACAGGCTATTTGAATTGCTTCTGCAGGATTAGGTCCAAATGTAGCACCATTACATCCAACAGCAGGAATAGCATCAAAACTTCCGCCATAAACCCAGTCTCCTTTTGTAGAACCACAATTAGCTCGTATCCAATAGCTGTAATTTGTTGCAGGACTTAGTCCGCTAACAACCATTGAAGTGTAGTTATTAGAAACCGTATGCGTTGGTGTGCTATTGTATGTTGGAGCAGTATTACTTTGAACCACATATAAATCATATCCTGACGAAGGTGTTGGTGATGGAGCAGTCCATCTGATCAGGGCAGAGTTTGATGTTACATTAGATACCGAAACGTTGCTTGGCAGACCGCAACCTCCAATTGGAGTACTGCTGCAGGTAACTGATTTTACTCTGATGGCATCTTCAGCGCCACAATTTGCATTGCTGTGTACATAAAAACGGATAACGCCAACATTGCTTCCAGATGACCAGCTTAGTGGTGTAGTTCCACTTGCCAAAACAGTCATTCCATTATCATCCGTAATGGTGATGTAATCTGTTGCTATTGAACTTGAGAATACATAATACTGACCAAAATTGATGTACATTTTTGTAAACTGACCGGCAAGACCTTCAGCAACTATCTGAGGGCTTCCTGTACAAGCTAATTGAAGCGTTTCTGTAGGGTAAGAGCCGTATATAGCACCATTACAGCCAACAGCTGGAATAGCATCAAAACTTCCGCCATAAACCCAGTTTCCTCTTGTGGAACCGCAATTTGCACGTACCCAATAGTTATAATTGGTTGCAGGACTCAATCCGGTAATAAGTCTTGAGTTGGTAGAAGACAAGTGTGTAGGATTACTGTTTGCCGTTGGAGCAGTATTGCTTTGTACAACATACAAGTCATATCCCATAGGAGCAGGAGTTGGAGCCGTCCAGATAATTCGGGCTGAGTTTGATGTTACATCGGTTACTGAAAGGTTAGAAGGTGCACCGCAACTTGGGGTAGCATCAACACACTTGATAGAACGTACTCTATCTGTGTTTGCAGTTCCACAGCTCGCATTGGTATTCAAGTGGTATCTTACAACTCCTGAAGTAGAGCCTGAACTCCAGTTTAAAGGCGTTACTCCGCTAGCCAAAACTACCGTTCCATTCGCATTTGTAATAGTAATATAATCTGTAGCAACAGAACTTGTAAATGTGTACTGTTTGTTATCCATTATATTGACATTTGAATATTCACCTGCCCATGCATCAGCAACAATTTGTTCGTTAGCTCCGGTACATGCTGGTGTGAAAGTTGCATTAGGATACAATCCGTTAGTAGCACCGTTACAGTTTAGAGCAGCAATGGTTGTAAAACTTCCACCAGATACCCATGCACTTTTTGTACCACCACAATTGGATCTGATCCAGTAATAGTAAGTTGTAGAAGCATCCAATCCTCTTAAAACACCCACACCGGCAGTAGTACTTGTAACAGTAGCTGCAGTATTAGCATTTGGTGCCGTATTTGTAGTAGCGAGATAAATATCGTATGAAGCAGGTGCAGTTGCAGGCGCAGTCCAGTTCAATCGGATTGAGTTTGATGTTATGTTGGTAACAGATAAAGCACTTGGCACACCACAACCTCCTGTTGGAGCATCAACGCACTTAACAGAACGCGTTCTATTTGTGTTTGCAGTTCCACAGCTAGCATTCGTATTCAAATGATATCTTACAACTCCTGTAGTAGAACCTGAAGTCCAGTTTAAAGGGGTTACTCCGCTTGCCAAAACTGTTGTTCCGGCAGCATTTGTAATAGTAATATAGTCTGTAGCAACCGAGCTTGTAAAAGTATATTGCTTATTTGCCACTACATTCACATTTGAGTATTCTCCAGCCCAGCAGTCAGTAGCTATTGGTTCATTAGCTCCTGTACATGCAGGTGTGAAAGTAGCATTAGGATACAATCCGTAGATAGCACCGTTACAGTTCAGGGCAGCAATGGTTGTAAAATTTCCACCAGATACCCAGGCACTCTTTGTAGATCCACAATTGGATCTGATCCAGTAATAGTAAGTTGTAGAAGCTGCCAATCCGCTCAGAACGTCTACTCCGGCAGTGGTGCTTGTAACAGTAGCGGCCGTATTTGCAGTAGGAGCCGTATTGGTAGTAACAATGTAAAGATCGTATGAAGCAGGTGCGGTTGCAGGTGCAGTCCATGTTAATCGGCTTGAATTTGAAGTTATGTTTGAAACTGATAAAGCAGTTGGCACACCACAAGTTGGTTCTGCAGCAGTACATTTGATGTAACGTTGTCTGTTGATGTTTTGTGTACCACAACTTGAATTAGTGTGTATGTAGTACCTGATAACACCAGATGTTGAACCTGAATTCCAAACCAATGGGGAAGGACCGGTAGCTATTGCTGCATTTCCAACCGGATTCGCAATAGTGATATAATCATTTACATTCGAACTTGAAAAAGTATATTGTTTATTTGCCGTTACATTGACATTTGAATATTCGCCGGCATAGGCGTCGTTAACAATCATTTCAAGAGAGCCGGAGCAGGCAGGAGTAAATGTAGTTTGTGGATGAAGCTCTCCAACGGTACATCCTCCTACAACACCACCACATTTAATCGATTTGATTCTTGCTGTATTCTGTGTACCGCAAGAAGAATTGGTATGCAGGTAATATCTGATAGTTGCCCAGTTGGAGTTGTTAACCCATACTAACGGAGTTTGTCCGGAAGCATAAATGGTAGCTCCGGTAGGATCAGTAATAGTGATAAAATCTGTCGATACAGAACTGGTGAAAGTATATTGCTCATTAGGAGTTACATATACGTTTGTATATTCTCCTGCATGGGCATCGGCAGCAATTTGCTGAACAGTTCCGTTACAGGTTACATTGACAGTAGCTTCAGGATACAGTCCAAAAGGAGCACCGTTACAGCCTGCAGTACCCGTTCCGGAAGCTGTAGTCGTAAAAGAGCCACCAGGAACCCAAACTCCTCTATCGGAAACACATTGAGTACGTACCCAGTAGTAGTGTGTTGTATTAGGAGTTAATCCCGATACTTGAGCTTCTCTGGAACCGTTAGCCTCTGTAGTTGGAATTGTATTCGTAACAGGAGAAATTCCAGTAGTGTTTACATAAACATCATAGGATGTAATCTGCCCTATAATTTGAGCGTTCCAACTCACTTTACAAGAGTTCGAAGTGATATTCGAAACCGAAAGTGTATTAGGAGAATCACAGGAACTGTCTATTGTGGTAGTTTTTAAATATACTTGTCTATCTGTTATATCACCACTCTCGCACTGTGAGCCGGTGTGAATGTAATAACGAATCGTCTGAGGATAAGGAGGTGTAAAGTTCAGACCATTCGAACCCGAGAGTCCACTCACAAATACCTGTGCACCATTAGCATCGGCAATTGTGATATAATCTGTGGCACGTGTGCTTTTGAATGTATATCGCGTAGCCGTTGAAAATGTTTTTATCAACAGATATTCGCCCGGACGTATACCATTGAAGATGATACGTTCATTGTTGTCATAAACGGGGGTAATTGCTTGGGAGGAAGTCAGACTTCCGTAAGTGCATTGCGCACTGACCTTCTGGATAAAGCATATAAGTGCCAGAAGGTACAGAAAAGTAATTTTTGTTTTCATAGTTTATATTTAAGGTTTGCTTTTAAATTTTCAGATGCTGAATTTAACCGACGTTATTTTGACCGTAAGGCATTCTAATTTCATACTTTATGGTTTTTTCAGCATACAATAATAAATCAAAGAAAAATCATAATCTCAACTGATGTATAAGCGAGGCTTTTTTGGATATTAACGTAGCAATTCAGTGTAGCATCGTTTTTATAAAAAAGAAGCTTACAATTTTTAAGAAAAATAGTATTGCTTAAGCATCAGAGCAGGTACTGTGAAATTTCATTTAACGGAAATGTTGATAAGCCTTATTCTTTTGACAAATTTCAACCTGCTTCAAAGCGATTGGGAAACCAGAAAATGAGAAAAAAACATTTGGATGACCATGATTCTGTGGAGATTTCGACAAATGTCCGGCAGGATCGAACAATAGTTTGTCGGATTGATAGAGTTTAGGCATTGGGTTTGTTGATTTGGCTGGAAAATTAATATTAATCTTTTTAAAATGCTAAAAAAATCTTAATAAAATTTGTAGGGATCAACAGCGGTTTGGCGCTAAGACGTTTTCCTTTTTTATACATGTTTACAAACTTCCAGAGCATTTTTTATAAATCTTATTTGTTGCCAATTGAAAACGACAAAGCCTGCAATTATCATAATTGCAGGCTTCATGAGGTATTCCAATAATTTTTTACTAGAAACAAACAATCTGGTTATTTGATTTAAAGTATACTGTGGAGTCTTGGGGTTTCAGACGAACCCTTTCACTTTTATATTTCTTTGAACTGCTAAAAATAATGTTGAAATTTCCACATAGTAGGTGTATATAAGTATTTTAAATTGCAAGTCGGCTAAAGAACTTAAACCTAAAAGAATATAAGCACTACGTCGTTGATTTTGATAAAATTTATTCAATAGCCTTCAATTTGAAAGAGGATGTCTTAAAATGAGTCACTCTTTTTTCGTTGATGCTATCCAGTTACTTTCAAATGCTGAATTAATCCATCAACAATATCAAAATGAAATTTTAATACAATCGGACTTCCCGGGAATGTACCGGAACATTCTGCCGATAAAACACATGAATTGCCATTTTCAGTATATTCGAGAGGTTTCATCACTGATCTGTATTTTTCGTTTGATTCTTCTATCCAATGCTGGATTTCGACTCTTCCGTTATGTGTTTTGCCCTCATCAAACACCACGGCGGTTTCAGAAAAGCAATTGGTGTAGGCAATGCTATCGAAGCTGTTTTGTGCATTAACCAAGTCTGTTATTATTTTCGGTAAGTTCATTTTTTATTTTTTTAGATGATTAAATTGTTGGTACTGTACCACCATCGATTATAAATTCTGTTCCCGTTAAATAATTGGCCCTTGGTGAAACGAGAAAACCAACCAATTCGGCTACTTCTTCCGGTTGGGCAGGTCTGCCATAAGGTATTCCTCCCAATGCATCCATGACACCCTGTTGGGCTTCTTCTATGGTACTGTTTGCGTTTCTTGCAATCTCGCCCAGCCACGCTTCCGATGCTGTTGTATTTATCCATCCTGGTGAAACAGTAAGCACGCGAATACCTTTGGGTGTTACTTCATTTGATAAACTTTTACTATAATTGATTAGTCCTGCTTTTGCAGCGGCGTAGGGCAAAGTAGAATCATATAAAGGCAATCTGCCCTGAATTGAGGCAATATGGATAATGACACCGCTTTTCTGACTGATCATTTGCGGCAGAAATCCCCTGTCCAACCGCACAGGAGCTAGTAAATTAGCTTGGAGGGTTGATTCCCAGTCTTCATCGCTCAATGCGGTAAAACCACCGGCGGGTGTTGTTGAAGAACCAAGGTTGTTCACAAGAATGTCAAGCTTTCCGTAAACAGATAACACCTCGCGGATTACCTTTTGTGTTCCTTCTGCCTTACTTAAATCGGAAGGAATAAAATGCAGTCTGCTGTTTTCTTTTTCGGGTGCGTTCCTTGCAGTAATAATAACGGTTGCGCCAGCCTGTAGCAGTCTTTCTGCAATTGCCTTTCCAGTTCCTTTTGTACCTCCGGTTACCAAAGCAATCTTGCCGGATAACTCGTTGTTGAAATTAAATGTTTGTTCCATTGTTTTATATTTTTGTACAAAGTTGGGATGTATATAACTATCTGGCAATAAGGGAAAACCGAATTGCATAGGGATAATTTTTTCCCCTATTGTACAATTTGGAACATTGCACTAGCTTTGCTATATGTACGAGAGAAAAATACCTTTGAACCTGAATTGCGGCCTTGACCTTATTGGCGAAGTCCTTTATGGAAAATGGAAAATGCGTTTGTTGTGGTTTATTAACCAGGGACATAAGCGCCCCAGCGAACTGCAACGTAAAATTCCGGATGCCTCAAGAAGAGTGTTGACGATTCAGCTGAAAGAGTTGGAAGACCATGAATTGATTTCAAAGGTGATCTATCCTGTTGTGCCTCCTAAAGTTGAATATAGCCTGACAGATTTTGGAAAAACGCTGATTCCCGTAATTGCAACAATTGGCGGATGGGGAGATGAACATGAAGAGCGTTTGCGCTCGCTCATTTTGAAACGTTTAGATTCAAAGTCATGATCAAAAAAATGGTAAATAGGCGAAGATTACACTATTTTTTGCCGAATAGTTTTAATTCCACTTCCCGTAAAACTCTGTTATATCAAAAACGAACGAAACGGTATCTTTTTTAGGAATTGTTTCAATCCAGATAAGATCAAACTTTTTTTTGTTTTCATCGTTGAAAATAACCATGTTTGAATTCTTTCATTCTAAATTTCATTGATTATATTTTTTTACAAGCCATTTTAAAAGTGAAATTTAAAATTTGATGCTTATGAGCAAACACATGGACACAGATTCCGTTAAAAGATTTCTTCCATTGATATTAGCAACTGCGATTTTCATGCAGATGCTGGATTCCACGATTCTCAATACATCTTTACCGGCCATCGCCAGAGATTTGAATGAATCTCCGCTGGATATGCAGAACGCAATCATAAGTTATGTTTTGACATTGGCTTTGTTTATGCCTGTCAGCGGTTTTTTAGCGGATAAATTCGGGACGAAAAATGTTTTTATTACTTCTTTGTTTATATTTTCTTTGGGTTCGTTATGCTGTTCGTTGTCACAAAATCTAACCCAATTGGTTATTTCCAGAGTAATTCAGGGTGTTGGCGGAAGTTTGATGACGCCAGTTGGAAAATTAGCACTCATCAAAGCATTCAACAAGAATGAATTGCTCAAAGCAATCAATTATGCCATTATTCCGGCCTTGATTGGACCCGTTTTAGGACCTTTGGTTGGCGGATATCTTGTCGATTACTTATCCTGGCACTGGATTTTTCTGATTAATATTCCGATTGGCGTTTTGGGAATTATTTTAGGTTTAAAATATATGCCCAATTACAAATCACCGGTCTTCAATTTTGATTTGAAAGGCTTTCTCATTTTTGCAATGGCGTCTTTGTTACTTTCCATTTCATTGGAATTACTAGGAAATGCGAATAATATTACACCAGTTTTATTAGGGTTTGCTTTCGGTTTTCTGATGTTGTTTTTTTATTACAAACATGCTAGAAAAAACAATAACCCTATTTTTCCTCTTAATCTTTTTCAGGTTCGTACATTTCGAGTTGGAATTTTAGGGAATCTGGCGACAAGGTTAGGAATCAGTTCTATTCCGCTCTTGGTTCCGCTGATGATTCAGATTGCTTACGACCGGTCGGCATTTACTTCCGGCTGGATTGTTGCACCCATGGCACTTACCTCGATTTTTGCGAAATCAGTCGTAATTAAGATTTTGGATAAATTTGGTTACCGCTTAACATTGATGGTCAATACCTTTGTAATCGGTGTCCTGATTTGTTGCCTGGCAATACCGGGTATTCACCATTCCATTTATTGGTATGTACCGATATTGTTGTTGCTTGGATTTTTCAATTCAATACAATTCACGTCAATGAATACGATCAGCATTGCTGACCTGAGAACTTATCAGACGAGTAGTGGTAATTCTTTGGTTTCTGTCAATCAGCAATTTGCTGTAGGATTCGGGATTGCATTTGGACTGATTATTCTGAAATTTTTTGAAGGTGATACCAAGCTCATTCATAACGAGATTCACAATGCTTTCCGATATACATTTCTCGTAGTCGGTTTTCTCACGATTCTGTCCGGCCTGGTTTTCCGGAGACTTAACTTCAGAGACGGTGGTAATCTGAACTCTGTATAACTGACACGCTATTGGAGCTATTACAAGTTGATTCGACGATACTTACAATAAATTAGAAAGTCAAAATATTTTATTTGTAAATATGCCACATCCTGTCTATTTGAGGCAATTTTAAATCTTTATAAGACATGAAAAGCATTGGGGCAAACCACCTGGACACTAATTTAAACGAGAGAGTACTATCATAATCAGTCAAATGGACTCCTTCAACAGTACAGCCTTAATGGGCAAGTTTAAAGATTAATAAAATCCGATTGCTTTTAGAAATCTAAAGCTTTTAAAGATAAATAATCGCACCAATGCAACTACATTTATAGTATTTTTATAATTTAGGTACGCAAATAAATAAGTTATCAGCTATTCTACAACAGCCATCATTAACCCATAAACAACCCTAATGAAGTTAACAACACTCTTATCTTGTAGTATTCTATCCATTTTGACTTCTTGTAATGGGCAGACTTCCAATTCGAAGAACCAATCTGTCGTTCCAAAAGAAATAAATGTAAAGGGTGACACTGTAAAAGAACCTGGAAGTAGTATTATGGTAATTTACCAAGACAGGAAAAATAACTATTGGTTTGGTAGCTGGAAAACAGGAGTGTACAAATATGACGGTAAAACTTTGATCAATTACACCACAAAACACGGTTTCTATACCGATAGAGTTGATGATATCAAAGAAGATCAATCGGGCAACCTCTATTTCACGGGTATGAACCCGGATGCTATCGTCACAAAGTTCGATGGAAAGTCATTTACCAATATAAGGGCAACCCCAAGTGATGAATGGAAACTGGAAGCGAATGATTTGTGGTTATTAAATCCCCAGCAGGACAAACAAAAAGTTTACCGCTTTGACGGAAATACGTTTTATGAACTGACTCTTCCAAAGCCACCGCAACTGAACCATCCATTTGATGTTTATAGCATTTATAAAGACAGGAAAGGTAACATTTGGTTTGGTACCAATCCGGTAGGAGTATGTCGTTATGATGGAAAATCATTTGAATGGATTACAGAAGAAGATGTGACAGAATTTCGCGATGGAGGGAAAAACGGCGTGCGGTCCATTACGGAAGACAAAAATGGAGACTTTTGGTTCAATACCGAAAACCGTTATAGTGTTTATGACAGCATAACTTTAAAAAGCAATAAGTTTTATACCAGGCACGAAAGCATAGGCAGTTTAGATGGGAAAAATACAACTGGTTTGAATGAGTACCTTTCAACGGTAAGAGACAATGATAATAATTTGTGGTTTGTAACCTATCGTGATGGCGTTTGGAAATATGATGGAACAAAAATTACGCACTATCAAGTTCAAGAACAATCTGAAAATATTAAATTATTCAGTATTTACAAAGACAACAAAGGCGACCTTTGGCTTGGAACACACGAAAATGGTATCTATAAATTTAATGGAAAGACATTTGAAAAGTTTAAACCCTAATGACGAAAAAAATAAAATTGATCTATCTACTAACCCTATTGACACTAAATTTTTCTTGCGTTGAAAAGAAATCAACAGAAAAAGAAACGAACAGGCCTGAATTGGTAGTAAACCAAAAAACCGATACCTTAAAATTTACTTCGGGAATACGTGCTATTTTTCAGGACAGTAAAGGCAACTATTGGTTTGGAAGCCATAATGAAGGCGTAAGTGTTTATAATGGAAAATCATTTGACTACTTTACAACGACCACATCCGTTCGGTTATTAAACAAGATGAGGTTAAAAGTTTCTTTTTGGCAAAAGCTAATATTTAATTGTAAAGTAATTTGAAAATGAAAATAAAAATAAAAATAAACATCACCCTTATACTTTTCTGTTGCTTATCGTTGCAGACTTTCGCACAAATCAAAATTCCTAAAGGATATAGCGAATTAAAAGAAAGCCCTGCCAATGGTAGAAAAATTGATAAAGTCACCATTTTGTTTGACAATGATGCTATAAAAGATGTTTTAATGCTCATTAAAAAAGATACGGCATTTTCAAGCTACAAACTGTTGATTTATTTATCAAGCTTTCAAAAACAATTCGAGGTTGAATTATTCAGTACCAATGATTTTAGCATTTATCCCGTTCAGCTTAAATCAAATAAAAATACCGTGCAATTTGGGTACTTCGAAGACGGCACAGCTACCTTTGGCAGGTTTGTTACATTAAGGTTTAATGCAACAAAAAATAAAATACAGGTAATAGGTTATGATACTGGTTACAAGGCATTGCCAACTGAGCATATCGATAAATCTTACAATCTGCTAACCGGAAAATATATTGTAAAAAGAACCAATATAAATTTAAACGGTACAAAGAAAACACAGGAATTTTCAGGTAAGAATGATGTGTTTAAAAACGTTGTCTTTATTGAAGATTTAAAGGAGAAAATGTACCGAAATTTAGATGACGTAGGTAGTAAATACGAGTAAAATTTTATCAATAATAAATCTTCGGAATTAGAATTGCCACATATTTACGAGCATTTTTAAAAATTTTAAAAGATTTTGCTCCAAAAAAAACTGCATTCTTTTACGAATACAGGTTTTGTAGCTCTCTTCAGTTTTTTTAAGTATACTCTTGTTTAATTTGCAGAGAGGAAATGAATTGAATCGGCTATGTAACAGGTTTTACGAGGCTATTTTCAAAAGATGAAAATTATATTGCCGCGATTTTTCCATAGAATCTTAAAAAAAATGCTACCAAACTTGGTAGCATTTTTTTTCGCGGAGAAAGAGGGACTAGAACCATTGCCCTAGAACCCTTTTAAACACTGATTTCGATATTTTTTGAAAGGTGTTGTGCCACGAATGTGCCATAAAAAACTCCGTTTACCAAAAATGCCATCGGTTAAGACGGCATTTCCCTTGCAAAATAAAATTTGCTTACCTGGTGGAGCTGAAGGGTCCGACACTTATGTCGTTTAAATACCTTTCAGCCCTGTTTTTTTAGGTTTTTCCGTATTGTGCCACGAATGTGCCACGGGAAATTTGAATGTTTTATCTATGCAAAGGCTCCTGCACGAAGCCATCTGATTTGAAAGAACGATATTATCCTAATATTTGTTGTAAATCTATTTATAAATAATTGAATTTCAAATGTTTTTGATGTTTTTGTGTTGTATTGTCCAGTGGATGCTGAGGAATTATGAATATTCGATTTATTGAATAGCTTTTGGTATGGCACCCCTTTTTTTGTTTGACTTTACTCTGGTAGGTACCAATTAACTATTTTACGAACAAAATCTGGAGTATTCTGGATAGTCGGTAAAAAGCTTATTTTATTCTCGTCAATTGTTTCAACATGCTGTGCAATCTCCTTAATAACCTCTGGTGTAAATCCGTATCTCAAAAGTAAGATGTGTGTTTTATTATTTGTATTGTAGCGAAGTAAGTCTATGATGTTACTGGCTCTTTGGTCACCCGTTTTCTCTCCATATATTTCAAATGCAGCAATTAGCGTATCCGATAAAGAAAATGATACGACCTGATCCATATAATCATAAGTGTCATACACGATGGAATCATATGTTACAGCTCCGTTCGGTGTCCTGGGGGGGAAAAGACTATAAGCTTTTTCAAGGCTGCTATCGGGTAGTTTTTTCGCTGGTTGAGAAAAGTTTGCATATATCGAAGATGCACTATCCCTGTTTGTAATTGAACTGTATCGAAGACCTACAATCTCACTAAAGGACCGACCTTGCGAAGAATGGAAGAATATATCTATGGCTTGGTTAAAAACGTTTTCTTCGCCTTTGAAAAGTTCCCTGTCAAGAGAGGCCTCATATATCTTTGCCAAAACTGATTTAGCTCTATCCCGATTGTGACGGTTTGTAAGGCCTCCTATACTAGCCCTTAAATCGTTAGGAACCCTGTAGAAGATATCAAGGAAGGTTTTTGCATTTTTCAGAACATCAGGATGTGATAAGCGTTGAACCTTGGACTTAGGTATATTTTTATCATCATCAAATGTATTGTTCTGGATCGCGTCGATTAATTCCTTCTGATCGTTTTCATGTACGCCTTTTGGTGGATTTTCAATAACAGATTGCTCACTGAGCATAAATGTCATCTGAATTCTTTCAGAGAAGAGTTTGGCATTGTTAGTGAAAACATATCCATAATCAAAAATTTTGGATTCAGTAAGCCGGCCAGCCCTGCCAATTAAGTTCTTGAATGCGAGAGCGCGCTCGCTAGCGTTTCCCTCAAATCTGTTGTTTTCAAGCCATACTATATCAAATGGCATATTTATACCCTGAGCCAGTGTGCTGGTAGCGAAACACAGACATGAATATTTGCCTCGAATGAAATCCTCGATTAAGAACCTCACCTCAAGAGGGATAGAACCATGATGGATAACGACTCCCTTTTTGAGAAGTTCTACCATTGAAGAAATATGACTAGGTTTATCCGCACCAACAATATGACGGATGCTATCTATTATTTCGAGAGCTTCACTATTTGTTACTAACGGTAGATTTTCAATAAAATCTTCAAAACCAATTTTAAAATTTCCGTTATAAATAGAGTTTTTGGAGACATATACAAGAATGGAGTGGCTACCGTTCATTGCAAAATTTCGAAAATCACCATTAAATTCTATGTAATTGATTTTTTTATGACCATCTTCAATGTATGGTGAAAAGTAGTAGCAAGCTTCATCCTTTTTTACGATGCATAATTTACCTACTGCACCATGAGTATAAGAATGTCCGTAGCTCACATCGGCAGCAAATTGGTGTTTTGAGAATTGCGCTTCTGGATTTTCTATAAAAGGGTGGGCAAAAATAATTTTGGCATTTGGGAAGTGTTTCTTTACCCTTCTGACTGAAATATCAAAGGTAATTCCTCTACTATCTTCTTCGGATATCTGGGCTTCATCAAAAAAGAAAGTCTCGATATTAAGTTTGTCTTTGAATTTGTAGAGATCTTTTGAGCGTTCTGGAGTAAGGACAAAAATGCGTCTCAAATTACGGTCATTAAATACAAGGTCAACAAAAGAGGTGATCATAACTCCTTTATTGTCATGGAATTTCCTTATCATGGAATTGATGTATTCTGCAATTAATGCTCTCGAAGGAACGACTATTACCGCATCCCCATTACCCTCTGCTATGAAATCACGGATCGAATAGGACTTTCCAGCGCTTGTTGGGGCAGAAATAGATATATATTGCTTATCGTCAATCGCACGACGGATACTTGCCTGTACTGGGGTGAGGACAGCACCATGATCTTGCTGATGTTCCTTTCCAAAACCTTGCATTAGAAATGAATATAGATTATCAGGTATTTTTATTTTATAGAATAGTCCGAGTGCAGATATGACCTTTTCCTCGAATTCTTGAAAAATTATAGGATGAAATACCTTAAAATAGCTAAGGCTTTCAAGTAGCTGCGAATTTTTTGGACCTTCACGATGTATGATGTCGAGTAACTCTGCTAAATCAGCCTCTGGATTTTCTGTATTTTTAATCTCCTTTAAATTCATAACTGACACCAACGATGTAAATGTTTTTTGCTTTTTTTAAATGTTCATAGGTTAAAGTATTGTCTAAAGCATTTTTAAGAATTCGTAATGGATTTTCAGAATTTATAGAGAAAGCAAGGACAATTCCAAAAAGATTACTATCTAAATTTATTGCGGCATCATCTCCTGCCAAATATTCCATGTGTACCCCGTCCATCAAATGTTTGCCTTTTAAAATAAAACCATCTGCCTGACCACCAGCACCCGTTTTTTCTTCTGATAGTCCTCCATATGGATTAGATGAGCTTGAAAACTTAGCTTCTCCAAAATTTATTATGCTTTCTGGGCATACTGTATGAAAGTCAAATCCTTCATTTCCAAGAACCTTTGGTTTCCAAATTTCTGCTATGGGAATAGATCTATGTTTGAAAACAACTTCTAACGCCTTTGATGATCCCATCGAAACCATAAGTTCGCCGAATTCACTTGCTATTTTGTTGTCTTCAGATAATGTATTTTGGAAAACCTTTATCAGAGATTTGGCGGTTTCCTTTGCAGTATTCTCATATGCTCTTTTTGCGCGGGTGTCCAAATCTAAAACCCATGATTGATCCATAACATTCTTGGAAAGCTCCGTTGCAATTTTTTCCAGATCTGAAATGCTCGCATGGCACACAAAAATGTTTCCAGTGCTTGAAATGCTTGTTACCTCATGGAAGGTTGATCCCCAAGTTTCCTCCGGAAAGCTCCGGCTGTATGAAATATCGCTACCCATTTTATAACTTAATGCAACCTAGGCTAAGTTCCAAATTTGGAGTTTGTAATAGCTCGACTTGACAAGGAAGTCAGATTTTTTGGACAATAAATAATTGTTGAGAGCTTTCATTTTCGTTTATAGTTAGAAACCTAATTGGTTATTAATGTAGCTAATATAATATATTTCCCAATTTTCAACTACAGTTTGTACCTTAATTTCAGTGTTTTTGTCCTTTTAAGATACTATATAGATTGCAAAAGAGAAATATTGCGAGCTAATTACAGTTTTTTTAATATTTATAATATTGCTTTGAATTAACTTATTGTAATTCAGTTTTTTTGTAAAATTTATAATTAAGTGTATTTCCCAGTGAAAAGAGAGCTATTGATTATATTTGTTATTTAAACCAAACCAATTATGAATCCTTTTTATGATATAAGTGTAGATGAAAATTTGCCAGATGACTCTCTGAAGCTTAAGAATCTTGGACTAGAGAGAATCTTTGCAATAACTGGTGGCGGACGTGGCAGTGACTTTTGGGGAACAGGAAGAACTAGCAATAGAACCACACATTATACGAAGACGGTTCCAGAAGATTATGATAATCTATTTGCGCACAAAATTCGCGATTGGAAACCAGTTTATGAGCTCAACAAAGTACTAGAATACCATTTTGGTCATTATTGTAATACTAGCGTTCTTCAATCTGAGAATTTCCTAAAACATATAAGGTACATTATTCTCCCGCGACTGAAAAAACTTAACAGAAGTGAAGTTCAAGTAGATTTAGTGGAGCAATGGTTAAAAACAAAAGAGAACAATGATGAAAAAGGCAAGGTTGGTCAGGTTGTGAATAACAATACGATCCAAATGGGAGATATCCATGCGCCCATCCAGTTTCAACAAAACTCGAATAATTCTATACAGAATCAATCCAATCATTATCATAAGGATGATATTCAAAAAGTTTTTGAATTATTATCAAAGGATATCCAAAATGTAAATGAAAAAATAAGGGAGGACTTTGCTATGGAAATGGATTATGCAGTTATGCAGCTTAATAGGGGAAAGGACATTAAGCAACAGCTTTTAAATCTTGGAACATTGATGAGGGATGTTGGCCTAGGCGTTTTCACGAATGTGGTTGCCTCTCCAATTTGTGAGGTAATAAAACCAAGTTTAGGACTATAATAGCAAGCGCGGTGAGAAGTGGGGAGAGAGCAATTGTTTATGCATTTGATACGGTAGAATGTAAAAACATTGATTTGGAAAAATCTATTGGTTCGCAGAAAGAAGGTTTTGATTTAAGAGATGTCTACAATTCAAATACGTCACGATTTATCTGTGTTGAGTGCGGTCAGAAATTGATTGCGGCCCATAGTTCAAGAGATAATGTATATTTTCGGCATCTGCCCAATTCAGAAGACTGTCTACTGAAGGATGGCCTAGATGTTGGTCTATTTAATTCTTATAGGGAAGTAGCTTTTGCTTGTGAGAGTCCACGGCATAAAGAATTGAAGCAGAAAATAGGCGAACTTTTGAAATTGGAACAGGAAATAGACCGAACATCAATAGATATAGATTCGAAGTTCATCCTAACCCCTGCAGGGCAAAAAAGAAGACCTGATGTTTACTGTGAATATAAGGGCCTACGGATTGCTTTTGAAATCCAGCTATCCTACTTGCCATTGCACTACATAAAGCATCGCTATGAGTTTTACAGAGATAACGGTATTTATCTCATTTGGATAATTGATTTTTTAAATTCACCTAAAGCTATATCTACATTCCAAAGGGACATAAAATATGTATGGGACCATCAAAATCTGTTCAGACTCGATGAATCCCAAAAAACAGCTTTTCAGATTGATTGTCATTTCAAGCAACCTTATATCCATCTTGATGATGAAGCAGTCTATGATAAATGGAATCAGAAACTGATTAGGTTCGGGGAATTAAAATTTGATAGCAGTGACTATTCATGCTACTATTTGCACCACGGTAAAGAACATAAGGATTTTGTATACAAGTTGTCATTGATTAAGGAAGAAAAGAGACAAGGTGAAGAGGAAGAAAGGAAAAAGCTTCGAAAAGATTTCGCTACCAAAGAAATTTCGGAATTAATTGAGAAAATTTCTAGGTATAGAAAAAACGATTATAATTTTTATTCGGTAGCGAAAGAGGTGGATAACCTCGGATGGGATTCAATTGTTGAGTTGAACAAGATTGTGGACCTAAACAAAAAATCTAATAACATACCATTACTCCTTGTCTATATTAAGGAATATAAATCATTGGACAACGGAAGAGGTATGACCATCGTAGAGTTTCTATTGTCCTGCTTAAATTTTAAATTTGACATATCAGCGAACGATTTGGAGGGGAATGGAATAATACAATACTTATATAAGAACACTTCATTGGATAGGAGTCTTTACAAGTTGAAACCGTTGATTTTTGAAAGAAAATACAAACTCAAATTGACGGATAAAGAATTTTTGATTCATCTGCACGGGAAGAGGGGTGAGATGGAATACTGTGAGTTAAGCTATTACGCTGCCTGCGATTCAATGTATGAAAGGGAAATTGTAAGACGGATGCTTGGCTTTCTTTTTTTTGTTGAATCTGCAAAGAGAATGGAAATTCTTGGATCTAATGTAAAAAGCTGGGTACAATACACGGTTTTTATATTATCGCGTTATAAAACCTTATGGAAATATATTAAACAAGTTCTAACGAAAACAGGTTTAGGTGCCGAGCTTCAAAGGGTCGACTCAAAAGGAACAATTAAAAGAAAGGTGGTAGAGTTTGGCCTAGAAACTGTTGATTGTGAAGATGGAAGTGGTAATGTTTTGTTCAAAATACATCCTGATATATTCCATTAATTACTGGTAATAGAATATTTCAAATAGTATTTGCTATTCTGAACTTGCTCATTTATTTTCAATGGTTTGAATCAAGCTAAAGCTTTCTAAATCTCGAATCGCCTATGTATTTGAACGCGTAGAGATGCCCGCCGATTCATTTTATATTGAAGCTTCTCTTCAGTATCCAATCCTTCACGTAACATTGTCGCAAGATTTTTGATTACATAGGGAATATTATTTACATCATAATCTAACATAGCCAATTCTTCTTTCAGCATAAGAGACACAACGCCGATTGCAAAGCTGGTTTGTGGAACTAACCGCAAGATAAAATGCCTTGCTTTGGTTAGATATTCATCAGATTTTCCTGGAATTAGTGAGTTTATAGTTTCATAATTTTCGCCATCAATAAAAGCATCGAAGATCGGGACAACTGCTGAAATATTGTCAGCAATATCCTTTAATTTATAACTCGTGACACTTAAGCCCAAAGCACGTGCTAATTGGGCACGACTAGCTGGGCTAGAAAACATTTCTAGAATACGTGCTTCATCTCCTTGAAGCCAATTAAAGAACCAAGCAATCCATTCAGACACAGAAAATTCAAAAAGTGTTTCTAGATCCATCTCAGAAAGGCTAATGCTTAGTTGTTCAATGACTTTAGGGTCGATACCAGTCTTTAAGCTAACAATTTCAACTGACTTCTCATATAGAAAATCAGTGCCAAGATTGTCACGTCTTCTAATAAGTTCATTGATTTTATTAGAAAATAAATCATCACCTGTTTGCGCAGCCTTAAAGGCGGCGAAGGAACTATTAAAAATAGCTTTAATTGAAGTTTTCTCTGTTTCGTCGCTATGAAGTCGAAGTAACAAACTGTTAACATTTTGAGATAACAAATCCATGTTATCATTTCCTGTTACTTCGTCCAAAAATTTCGTAATGGGATCATTTATGGTTAGACATTGATCACTTTTGGCGAATACTCTCTCTTGTAGTGCCATCCAATCACTTGGGGCTAGAGACTTGTCTTCAAATGTTATAATTTGTCCTGGGACTAACAGGGCAATGCCCTGTGCCGCTGTACCAGCCCTACCAGCTCTACCGGCTGCGTTCAGAATCTCATGAGCCAGCAATTTTTCAGATCCCTCAGTATCTTCATCGAACCGATCATCTCCAGCAATAATAACCACTTCGGCAGGTAAATTTATGCCTTGCGCCAAGGTTGCCGTTGCAATAATAGCATGTATACCTTCTTTATCCTTAAATAAAGATTCGTTCAGCTGCCTTTCCATTGGTAGAAGAAGTCCGTGATGTACTGCAACCTGAAAATCTGGATTAAAAAAGGAATACTTCAAATTTCCAAGTTCCATTTCGAGGCTTGTCATTCTTCGGGCATTCTGCTCCCTGAAATATTCCAAATTGACGTCTCTTTCCTCTAGAAATCCATTTAATGTTCGAGCCGTGCTTTTTGCAGCTATAGGATTGTTTACGAACACTAGCGTTTTGATTCCCGATCTTACAAAGAATGCGGCAAGTTGAGCCGCAACCAGATTTCTATTACTTGTGATTTTCCAGTAGGGGCTTACTTCTAGATTTAGCTTGTTGTTAAAAAGTCTTCTGACGAAAAAGTCATTTGGTCTATTCGGATCCCATTTGTTACGAAGACTATAGATTTGGTATGGAGTAGCAATAATTTGTTTTTTCAGCGCTGCTGGCACCGTTTTTCCAGTATGCTTTTTTCGAACTTCCGAAATGATGTTTTTTAGTTTGTCAATTTCATTTTTTGGATAAATTACACAACCTTGCAATTGACGAGTAGGCTTCCAGTTTGAATTGAAAGCTTCGCAATTTCTACCAGTAACTTGGCTTATCCAAGACGCTATCTCTTCTCCATTTTCAACCATTGCAGATATTAGCAAATAATCCGCTTGTGGTACTTCGGCAAATAGTCTAAGTAAACAGTACATGGCATCCAAACTACGTTTATCTAGTCTGTCCATACGTCCGTTCACTAAGTGGAATTCATCAAAAACGATCAATCCAATATCTACAAAGTTCTCAGGGCTCATCGCCAATAAAGTTAAGCAGCGCTCTGGAGTCATGACGTTAATTGTTTCGAGACCTTGATTACCAAAATCACTAAATTCACCACCAATTTCTAATAAATCAGCGTCCATATAATCGAAAAGAGTTTTCAAATCGCGATTAATCTGATCCTCTAGCGCGTGCGTAGGTACTAGATACAATACTGAGCGACCAGTCATTACTGCAGATGCAATCTTCAATTCAGCAATGGTAGTTTTGCCTGCACCTGTTGGAAAGGTGAGAACCGCTGAATTGCCTTGATCTAGGAAGCCTGTACTAACAGCGTCGAAATGGTTCTCCCATAAATATGGACGCGATCCCGCAAGCCTCTGTAGAAAGCTAATCCATTCTTGTGGATCTGTGCCTAGAGGAGGAATTACGTTTATGACGCCTCTGCTCAAAAGCCTATCCTGTAAAATATCCAGAAGCAGAGCTAAGTGATAAGGACCAGAATAACAACTTTTTATCATGATTTCATTATAAGGTACATCGAGTAGAGCCAAGTCGATTACATTCTTAAAGTAAGTTTGTTTCAATCCTGCCATTCCCAAAAGCACTGAGGCCATCTGTTGTAAACCTAACAGTAACTGCAGCCAAAGATAATCTTCCGCTTCTGTCTCGGTTTCATCAGCAGTGTAATCTCTCGACACTGGTTCGATTGCTCGTATTGGACCAAGTTGTCCTTTCGCCAAAAGGCGTATAGCATTAGATAATTGGCTCTGAACAGTTTCTTCTGGGGAAGCATTAATCCTACCCGCAATTTCTGCAGCATCTGCGGGGCTTTCACCAATCAAGAACAAGAGAATAGAAGAAATCCAGCTGGGAACATTTTGAACTTCCAACCCATGCTCAGAAACGAAATACTTTTCATCTCGAATTAACTGCAGTAAGTTATGTGCTGTTCCCGCGACAAATGCCGCTGAAACATGATTACTGTTAGTTTTATTTAGTACGGTAAGGGACTCAAGGTTGTTGGCTAGTTTTCTTAGCTCTACGATATCTCTCTTCAACTTTGCTGAAATTTTCCTAGAACCATTCAATCGTCTTCTTAATGAAACAATCCGTGCATAAATTTTAGTTAGATACTGGGGAAGGTTTTCAGTTTCTGATCCATCAATGCGAGGTGCTCGTCTGATTATCTCTTCTGTTATAGTGTTATACATATCAAGGCCTTTGTGTTTCTAAAAAATCAAAAATCTCACTAGAAAAATCATCCATCCATTTCCTTATGTTAGGTTGACTGAAAGTCAACGACTGTCGCCTAACCAAATCTGGCCCTTTGACGCATTTATCGTAACCCTTAAACAGTTTTTTTTTCAACTTAGCACTCGAATGCACTGCAATTGGCGTTATTCCCACTCGATAGATGCGATTCGAAGTTTTATAAATATCGTTTTCAATAATTCTATCAATCTCATCGTCATCCAAATGACCAAGCAACATTGTGGTCTGGGTAACAAGTTGGCTATCAAATTCTCCTTTTTCAAATAACTTAAACTCTGGCCATACCTTTTCCTTTATGGTGCTGCGAGGTTTCTCAGTGTATTTATCTTCTGCTATGATTAGAGCCTTTATTGTATTTGCTGAGGTCAATACAATTGCCAATCCGTCTATGCCATGTTGCGCGGGGTTAGTATGTGGTGCCTGTGAAATAAGATTTATGCCTGGCTGTTCTAGGCGTACCGATATCCAGGTCATCATCTGAAAAAGCCATCCATCACGTTTCCATCTTTCAATATCTGTTGTAACTGAAAGCTGTTTCTGTGCTCGATCGATCATTACATCGGTAGAAGATGGAATCTTTCTATTTTTAGCAGCTAGGATGGATGCTACATGTCTGTGTTTCCCTAACAATAATAGCCCAACCTGCTGGGCAAGTTTTTTTAAATCATTGACTACTAATTCAGTCTCATGACATAATGGATTGTGATCTATTCGAGCGTATGAGTAAGGCATTATTGATTACATTAATTTGATGAAAGGTAATTATTTATCTTGAATGCTGCTTTTGTTTTTTTTAAGTTTTTTTGGTAATATCCTTAATTATAGTAGGATATGGGGTGGCGATGGTTGTGTTAATCAAAAATATAATCCAATATTTTTCGCTTTTCGGTCTCCTTTCGTTCAATGCAATGTGTGAGATCCCAATGCGGATAACTTTTACAATGATTTTTGACAACTGAGAAGACGCTCTCAGGATAGCGTGCTATTTTAGTACCATAAGGATTATTCCTAATTGAACGGTTAATGGTTTGTTCTAAAATCATCAAGTTGCCTATTGAGTGAATGTTTTCTTGCCACTCTTGCCAAACATCTTCTCTTTTTTCTCCGTTGCTGTCGTGGTAAGATTGAATATGCTCGATATCAATCGGCGTATCAAAAAGACGTTTTCTGATATTTTCAACCTCTTTAACGTCTGACGTTCTATAATCCTCATCTAACATTGCCGACATTCTGCAAATAAGATTTTTTCTTTTTGTATTTTCTGTAAGATTTTCTGTTAAAAACCAGTTTAGATCGTACCAGCCTCTGTTATGGTCTTGTTCTAGTCCTATTTTCTCATTAACTAATGTCATTACTTCTTTAAATGTTTTATTGACTATTGTATGGATAACTTTATGCATAAATCCATAGTAGATATCACTTTTTAGTTTTTGAAATCGAATACTATATATGAAAAATAGTTTACTTAATTGACGGTTAAACTCTAGCATATTATCCCAATAATGTTGTTTTTCTTTAAGGCTATATAAAAGCACAAATGTCAAGTCCCAATAACGACTATATCTAGACCACCAAATGAAATGGAAAGAACAAGCATTCTCGGCTGTCAAACCTTCTTTGGTTCTCCATTTATGTTCCCATTCGTAACGTACATTAATAATTTTATCGATATCGTGAACAGATAATTGTATTGTATCTACATTGTTCTTAAAATAATCATGTACCTGATTAGAAAGTATAGTATCAAATAGCTGCTCAAAGAATCTGTCTACACCATAATTGTAAAGTACTACTGGGAGATTATATTTAGCAATTATGATATATTGGTAGATAGCTAAAATTCCTCTTATATCTGTTGCGTTATATTTAAGAGAAGCATTATATTCGTCAACCTTTTGATACAGGCGACTTATTTCTTCGAATGCTGTTTCATCCATACCTCTTTTATCCTTTAGGTATTCGTACATTCTGATCTTAAAAATATCTCCACCATTCAGTTCCAAACCTGTTGTATTAATAGCATTGAAAATCTGTAAGGTTTTTGAAAGACCTGCCCGGGTTTCTATAATAACAAAGTAAACGCTACTTAATAAATATTGGATAAATTTATTTATACTAAAGTAGGGTTGATCTTCTTCGACGTTTTTTGTCTGCTCGTCAATTAGTTCGTTAATAAAGAAAGCATTCTTAAGATATGGGTTTTGTGTTTCAGAGCTAAACGGCAATTCACTTGAGATAGCTTCTTCGAGGTAGCTTTGCTGTTTGCCGTTATTTACCCTTGTAAAAAGCCAATCTAGGCTAATTTTATTCAGCTCATTGCACTCAGGAAATTTATTTTGGAGTACTTTGATTAATAGGAGGAATGTTGTTAGTCTTTGTTGTCCATCTATAATATCTTGTTCGTTATTTTTGTTTCTATGAGATAACTGCATCGTGCCAATAAACATAGGTTCCGAAGGCGAATTTCCGTCATTGCCCCAAAAGGAATAGAAAATGTCGATAATAAATGTTCTTAACTGCTCATCTGTCCATGAATAGGGGCGTTGATAAATGGGAATTATATATTTTGCATTATCATATAAAATGATTGATTTGTCTTCTTGATTGTTATATTTTAAGGTAGAGGTTTTAGCATTTATTGAGAAAAGTTTGTCGTTATTCATAGATGTTTTTTTGTATTATATTTTCTGACCGAGTCTTATTAAAAGATTGAGATTTAGCATTTCTGTAGTTATACCATTATTCAATCTTATAGTCATTGAGATTTCGTAAATCTTAATCTTCACATTAGCATTATAATTCGTTTAGTTTATCAATGATTTCTTGGTCTTGGAATGTGCTTATTCCATGTTTATTGTTGTTAAGGAAATATTTTTGTTTATTATCAATTTTTACTAATCTCAAAATCTCATCGGCATCTGGGTAGTTTTTTAAGTTTTGCCGTGTGCATGTTGCCATAATAAAATCGAAAGAATCTATATCTTCTTTGTTTTTAGTATCCACGGGTTCTAACCAACTGATTTTAATTTCGCCATTTTCATTTAGGATTGAAGGTTCATTACCAATTTTAAAAAGTCTATGATTTTCCGCCAGCCCGTCGGATTGAAGTTGAAGGGTGAATTTGTCTAATAGGCCCTTTTTCTTTTCAAGATCAATAGATGGATTGAATAAAAGACCTATTACACACCATTTTTTCTGATTTCCCTTCACTAATTTATCATCCCCTTTCCCTTCAGCTTTTGATAATTCTTTTGCTTGACTTAATACTTCATCAGAAGTTAAAGGATTATTTTTAAATGGCACAACATAGGCAGTGCCTAATTTTTCTTTTGTATCGGTTTCTTTGGACAATACCATTGTATGAGCAGGTCTACCCTTAGATTCTCTTCCATATCTGATGGGAGCAAATACATGGATGCTATCATCCATATTAAGATGTTTGTTTCTCCATTTCTCCCTGAAATTTTTGTATTCTCCTTGATCAGGATCCCATAGCAGGGATCCAATGATTAATATTGCGCCTTTCATATTGATTCTTCTTTTTAAGAAAGTGATAATGATGACTCTTTATGATTTTTTTATTTTATTCTTAGAAATAAATTTAATGGGTAGGTCAATTACACTTTGATGCTAATATAAGTAACCCATAACGAGCTACTTTACGGAAAACCATATTTGAAGTAAATCGCTTTGATGATGTAACGATATTTAATAATTAGTCTAAGTTGCCAAATGGATTAAATTTAACCTTTTGGCAAAATAAAATTCCAATACTAATGAAAAAAATGTTAATGTTAAATGTGGCAAAGGAAATAAAGATTCCTTTTGAGAAACATATCGAATTACTAATGAATAGATATCTCAGAAAATATATCGTCAGCAGCGTCATCTAAAATTTCTTCCTGCCTAAGGTCCTGTAGGTATTGTTGATGTATGGCTAGGGAAGTGTGCCCAAGAAGCTCCATCGTAATCATGGGATTATTTATCTTATCGATGGCCATCCTGGCAAAGGTATGTCTTGCCACATGGGAGGAGAGGGGCTTGGTGATGCCCGTCATGCCTGCTATGATTTTGAGGTGCTTGTTTACAATTGTAGTACAGCTTTCCTTATGCTTTAACCTTAATCGTTCATTCTCGAATGCCGTCAGTTTTTCATTTGGTTTCCAGGAAAAGAAAGGAAATAGCCGTTGATGTTTCCCTTTGTACCTGTCTATGATTGGTTTGGCTGCATCGATGATTTTCAGGGAGAACCTTTTGTTTGTCTTGTCATCGAAATAAAAGAAACGATCATTTTCAAAGTCCCTGGAATAGGCCTGAAGGATGTCGCCGACACGGATCCCTCGAAGATATATCTGTAGGATAAAAAGGTCCCTGGCCGCAGTAATAAGGTCGCTCCCTGGAAGTTGTAGGTTTTCGATGAGGTGTATCTCCCGACGTGTCAGCTTGACTTTTATCGACTTCTGTACGGGGATGCGGATATTCCTGTGTTCCCTAGTTACGCCTTTTTCCGAATAGCGAGCGATGATGCTCCGGAGTAGCTTCACTTTTTTCTGTATCGTGGAACCTATATTGCCTTTTTCCCTAAAATCATTGATCAGCGCTAGTATCCATTCCCTGTCAATATCCCTGATATCGATGTTGATGTCCCTTATCTGTCGTTTCAGACCAAGTATCTTGTCGTATTGCCCGGACTTATATTCAAACTGCATCCTGATGAGTTCCCTGTCCAATGCTTCTCTGATAGAAAGGAAAGGTTTCGATTTGAATATTTCCGATCTTGGTTTCTGGCCCGACCTGATTTCATAGAGGTCCCTTTCGGCGTTCTGGAATTCAGTATCGATATACTGGTTGATGGCATTTGCATTTGGCATCGATGTCCTGAGCCTTCCCGTATCGGGATCCCAATCTTTTTCGTGGCATCTTGCAAGTACCTTCCGTTTTACTTTCCTATTGATGGTATATTGTAGAAGGATGGGGTGGGAGCCATCCGAATATGTCTTATGGACATAGTAGATGAGGTTGAGGCTGATATGCATATTGTGCTGGGAAACTTGGATTTCCCAAAACAGAAACGTTATCACTGGTCAGATTGTTTCTATACCCTTTGTGGTAACTTTATGATCGGATTCTCAATTGCATTTCTGGTGTAAACGTGAATTTTTGTCTGGTGTAAGCAGGGTGTAAACAGTGCCACAATTTTGGGACGTTTTTTGGATGTTTTTGGCTGTACGAAAAATGGGAAAGTGCCTTTTTGATGGCTTAAAGTAGGTTTTTGAAAGAGGGTTCGGGAGTTTTTGGGTTTAAAAAATAAGCGTGTAACTTATTGATTTACAGTTAGTTACACGCTTAGTGGAGCTGAAGGGTCCGACACCTATGCGGTTCTGGTACCTTTCAGGCCAGTTTTTTGAGGTTTTTCAGTATTGTGCCACGAATGTGCCACGACAGCAAAACCACTATGTTATATATGCAAAGGCCCTGCACGAAGCCATCTGATTTGAAAGAACGATATTATCCTATTAGTTGATTCAAATATAGTTATAATTCAAATGATTAATGTAATGTATTCAAAATAATTTTAAAATATAAATAACCTTTACAATTGTTAGTTTAAATTTTTACTTGTTAGTTTAAAGTGCTGTAAGGATGAATTTTGCCTTACCTTTTTATGGTAAAAATGTTGCAACTCCAATGTGAAAAAAGAGAGAAATTTTTATTTCTTACTTTTATCATTGATATTTCTCTAAAAATCGTTGAAGCATGGCAAATTTTTCTATAGAAGTAAACAAATCGGATAAAGGTGTGCCCATTATTCTGCGTAGGCTGCAAGGCATCGAAGGTTTTATAGTTAAGGCATGGGATGAATTATCAGATGACTTCACAGATGCGCTTCATCCTCACAGGCATGACCATTATACCTGTATGCTGATCGAAGATGGTGCGCTTGAAGTGCTTTTAGATTTTGAGCATTTTATAATGCCAGCCAAAACACTTTTCATTTCGCCTCCTTGGCAGGTCCATCAAGTACTTAGTGTTTCAAAAGGCAGCGGGTGGTATATTTCCTTTGAAAATAATCTGATCGAAGCATCTGTACGAGCTACGCTTGACAAATGTTTGGAAGAGATGATATCTGTAGGGCTTACAGATTTAGAATTTGATTGGTTCAAGTCTGTCATACAATCCATTATGGCACTCGAAGAGATCAATAGTACAACATATAAGGATGTTTCCCATCCTTTGCTATCCGCATTTGTTGCCCAGGCGGGGCTAAGCTACCAAAGCAAACCGATGGGGAGTACGGCGAACTTTGCGTCCCGTTCGGTAATGATTACGAAGAAATTTATGAATCTTGTCAGGCATAATTACCATCACCTTAAAAGGCCTGCAGATTATGCCGAAAAACTTCATATCAGCGTTAGTTACTTAAATGATACCATAAAAAAAACAACCAACTCATCAGCATCTTTGCTTATTCAAAAGGAGATTTTAAGGGAAGCGCAGCGAATGCTCTATTACACCGATCACAGCGTCAAGGAAATATCTGATCTGCTGGGCTACGAAGATGAAAAGTATTTCATGCGGCTTTTTAGAAAGAAAACTGGGTTTTCTCCTACGGAATATAGAAAACACAATGCTCCGCCCAGCGATTTCCTTTTATAATTGTTGCGGATTATTTTCTAAGTTAATGCCATTTGTCCACCTTCTGCTGTGGTTTGTGTGTTTTCTCGTGTATGCAAATGATTCAACTTTGCATTAACGAATTCCATATTAAAATTTTAACTCACATCACATAAAAAAATGAAAATACTAGTAGTAGGCGGGACAGGATTAATAGGGGCCAATGTTGCTGGCAAATTAAATAACCAAGGGCACGAAGTCGTAATAGGCTCACCTTCAAATGGAATTAACATCATCACTGGAGAAGGACTTTCTGAAGCGTTAAGAGGTACCGATATTGTGATTGATCTTTCAAATTCTTCATCCCCTGAAGAAGAAAACGCCCTTAATTTTTTTGAGACGGCTGGAAAGAACCTGGTAGCAGCTGAAAAATTGGCAGGAATTAGGCATCATGTCGTTTTATCGATTGTGGGTATAGACCGCGTACAGTATATTGGATACATGCGTGCGAAAAAAAATCAGGAGGATATTGTCAAGAACGGTGGTATTCCTTATACCATCATTCGCTCGACACAATTTCATGAGCATGTCTCTACAATTATAGCAGTGCAGGGAAAAGAGGATGTTGTTAATGTTTCTACACTTGATTTCCAGCCTATAGCAGCTGAAGATGTCGCCAATTTTGTCGTGAAGTTTGCTTTAGAAACACCTAAAAACGGAACCATTGAAATTGCTGGTCCTGAGCTTGCCCCTATGGATCAATTTGTTTCAAGGTATATAAAAGTTACTGGGCAGCATAAAACCGTAATTTCGGACAACGAGCATAAATATATGTTTTATGATTTTCCTAAATCAGGTTTGGTACCCGAAGGAGATCACCAAAAGGGTAAGATCCATTTTGATGAATGGACTCAAAATCTAAAATGAATTACAGAATCATTGTTACGTTTGAAATATTTTAGCTTCTAAAGGCCAGAGCTGCTATAGAAAGGTGGCTACGAATTATCGGTTAGAAATATTTAATAATTAGTTTCATAAAAAAAATCCTCATCAATTTGATGAGGATTTTTTTGTGGGCTTCGAGGTAATGAAGTGCAACCCTTATTGCCTTTTTTAAGCCTTTTGAATGATTTTGAATATCAGAATAGTCAAGTTGTGTATTTCGGAAATACTATCCTTCCCTGTACGTTCCAAACTGTTCAGTAGACACTATGGATTTGTAGTCTGACGCTTACCTCTCGTAGAACACCAGATTCTTGTTGCCCCTTTATTACCCCTTCATCAGTAACCCTGAAGAAAGGCTCCTTTTGCTTCGCAAAAGCACTTAGGAGCTACCAAAAGCACTCTAAGAATAGTACTTGGAAAATAGATAAGCAGTCCAAGTTTGATTTTCTTTTAAAGCGGTTTTCCCTCCGTCAAGAATCGATTTCGTTCATCAAACAGCACACCTATCCAGAACACATCTAGATGAACTAGAGGGGAGGAATATTGCCTTAGCTTTTTGTAGCAAATTAGGTAGCAACTCCATTTTCGTATTAAACCCTGGATGACTACTACATCTGTTGTTAATTCAATAACGGTATTACGACTTAAGCCTCATGATGACAATGAAAGATGTATTTTCTGAGAAACACCAAACTCTAACGATAAACTTAACCTGGACGGTAATCGTTCTATTTCTTCAATCAGATTTACTAGTGATGGATATTGCCTTAGCTTTTTGTGGAAAATACGGTAGTAATGACACTACAGCGTTGAAGCTATTTCCGACTCGCTTTTTGCACAATCTCGTGGATGCTTCGGTCAAGCTCTTTGCTGCAGGAGACAAAATGTTCCAACAGCTGCTGTCCATCCGCAGATGTAAGGTCCACGTCCTTTATCAGATGTAGTATACCCATCATATTGGCAAGGGGTGGGCGGACGATATGTGATTGTGTGAAGGCGATTTCCTGAAGCGTCTTGTTCTTTTCCTCAATAGCCTTTATGTAGTGGAGCTGTTCGGTTATGTCATTTGCCAAAACGAACTCATGTTTGGTCCCGTCAAGATAAATGATGTTACTGACAAGCTCTACCGTTAGAATTTCCCCGTTTTTTTTCTGGTGCCGGTAGATTCCGCTCGCAAACAGCCTGTCATGGCTCCTTACGAATTCGAGGGCTTTTTCGAGAATACGTATATCTTCCTTAGGACGTATGTCACGTATAGTCATCTTCTTGAATTCCTTTCTGGTGTACCCATACTTTCTTTCCGCGGCCCCGTTCACGTTCCTGAACCTCAGTGTCTCCACATTGTATATCCACATTGGAAGCGGACTCAGGTGGAAAAGGTCGTCATACTGCTTCTGGGTCTCTCGTATTGAGGCAAGCATCCTGCTCCGCTGTACTGCATGTACTAGGCTTTTGTGGATTGCCCGGTAAGTTATCTTCTTCTTTAGGATAAAATCTCCTATTCCGAGGTGGAAAAGCTCATTTTCCAGCAGAGGGTTGGCGTAGGAGGAAATTACGATGATTTTTGAGATGTCGGATAGCTTTGCGATTTCCGATACAGCATCTGCTGCCGAAAGCGCTAGCCCGGTTATGTCTAAAATTACTATATCAAACGGGGCGTTAGAAATCTCGATCCAAGCCTGGTGCATATTCTGCGCGCGGACAACATTGGAAAGAGCAAGCCTCTTTACGATCTTTTTTTGGATGAAGAGAAAATCATCATAATTCTCTTCTACTACCAGTATCTTATAATTGGTGGTATTTTCGCTCATACGGGGGGTGAGTGTAACGTTAGTTAGGGATAGATGGGTCTGTCTCTGGCTAATATATTACAAAACGGGATATCGCACAACAATTCAGCAGCTTATCTGTATCCTGAAATCTTAGGGATGCATTTGATGTCTCAGGTATCTGTTACCCATTCCAAAGCTTCAGAATACTGTTCCTTCGGGTAGCCCCTGAATTCGCCCGGCGCGAGTATGCTGAACTCATCGGTAAATTTTCGCGCCTGCGGGCTGTCAATAACAATGGCGGCGCGTTTCCAGCTGGCAAGATGTTTCAGTCCCAGCAGCGCATCCTGGAACCATGCACCGAGGGTAAAATCACCAAGTTCCGTATCTATCAGGAAGAAAAAATTAAGTTCTCCGGTATTGCTTACCAGCTCATTGACCCTTGGGGCCATGACCTTCTGGTAGTCTTCTTTGGTCACTTTTCCCGTTGCCCGGAAGGCCGCAATATTTTTGGGAAGTGATGGCAGGATCTCTATCATGGCGTTTGTTTTTGTTTATTAAAATTATTTATAAGTTATAGATGCAGCATTTTTAGGATGGTACTGTTGCTGGATTATAAGCCGTTGGAGGCTGCAGTTTTTCTTGCATAGTGGCATTCCCGGAGTGAGCGCATTTTGGCCGGATCCTTTTTCAGCTCTTCCAATTCCTCAATTGTCTCAGGCGGTAGCACTGAGAGCAGCGGCTGCTTTACGGCATAGATATGGGGTATGCACTCCTTTACCATTCTATCCCATTCCCGGTAATAGGTCAGTAGGTCGTCAGGAAACACGATCTTACGCTCAGTGCCTTCATCTTTTGCCATAAACGGCTCCTCAAGGTTCAGATAACCGTAGTCGTCGGTAAGCTCTTCGCCCGGATAGATATCCCTGACCGCAATCTCAAAATCATAGGCAGTCGAGAAACAGCTTGGGCTAAAGCTGTGGTTGACGTATTTGGCATTGTCCCAGCACAAGACCCTTTCGCCCCTGCTATTGGTAAAGCTGTAAATGTCGAGTATTTTTTTTTGGGCATTGGGAAGCCTTTCAACTTCTGAGGGTGAAAATATGCGGTCCAGTCCGTCCTGTACCCAGGTTATGGTCCCTTTGGGTATAAAGTCGGTGGCCACGACGCCGTAGCCGATTTCTTCGCTTATATAGCGTATCTTCGTTTTTGGATGTATCATAGTGGCAGATTAATGGTTTGAAGCTTCGAAGCACATATTTTAAAGTATCAAGATTCTCGATGGGCTCAAGGAATTTATTCGGCATCTTCTTCCATGGCATCGAGGTTGATGGTATTGTAGGCAGCGTCGGTCAGCCTGAGGTCAGCATCCTTTTCTTCTTCCAGCGTCTCAATAAGTAAATCGGCCACTTCATCTTCTCCCAATATTTTGGCAAAGGCCACAAGGGTACCGTAAGACGCTATTTCGTAATGTTCTATCTTCTGTGATGCCGAAATGATTGCGGCGTCTCGAACAGGACCTGGCCTGGTCTCCTCAAGTATGCTTTCGCCTTCAAGAATGAGCCCTTCCATCGCATCGCATTTTTTTCCCCTGTCCGGTTCTCCCAGCATCGCGAACACTTTTGTGAGCCTGTCGACCTGACCTTCGGTTACGGCCACGTGCTCGCCAATCACTGCCTTCAGGTTGGCATCTTGCGCATTGTTGGCCATTTTTGGCAACGCCCTTACCAGGGCCCTTTCCGCATATATGATATCCTTAAGCTCATCGATAAACAGTTCCCTGAGTTCTGCCGCCGCCGTTGGTTTTGGTGGAACGGTCCTGTTTTTTCTTCCATCCTGTGAATCGTTTTTTTTTGGGTTTGCCATACTGTGGTTTTTTTAATTTGTAGTATCATAAAGCTACTTCATTACGGTATTGTAGTCCTTACACTATTTTTGACAAATTTTACATGTGGGGCCACATTGCTCGAATCCTGAATGTCGCCTTTCCAAATCAGCATTTCTGTCGGCCCCATATCAGTACGGCCAGTTCATGGGCATAATGGACAATGTCCGGGTTATTCTGGTCCAAAGTGCCGATCAGGGGATACCGTACGGTTCTCATCCGTAGCCTAACCTCCTCCAGCGGCCATATTTTATGATGCACATCAATCCTGTAGATACGGTTGCCCTTCTCCAAGAAGAGGGCGTGCCTTTCGGTAAGCCATAGGTCAATCGCCGTCTTTTTAAGCAGGCCGCCTTTTGGCCGATAGTCGAAATCAAGCCTGTAGGACCTCGCCGGGTTATGGGACTTGTATGCACACATATTGCGTGAAATTTCGGATCTGATATACCGTAAGCCCATTAGCAGGCGTGCCATCAGCACCGGCAGTTTTTTTTGTGCCTCCAGGGAAAGGAAGTATATTCCAGGAATACCATTCCTTATGACGTAGGTCCTTACGTTGACCTCGTGGAAATCGGAATAGAATGCCATTGGCGGTATGTGGCGGGGGTGAAGTCTCTCCACACTGAAGGCCACGATTGATATCCAGGCGGATCCATCGATGGTATCGAGAACCAGTCCTTCAGGCAATAGGCCTGCTATTATCCGTGCATCTATTTTCCAGTGCATAAGGACGTTCCCGTGCCATTCCTGATATTGTTGCCAGCCCCTTTTGGGCAGCGGATAGCTCCTGTGCGAAGTTTTTTTCAATATGTCCCTAGGGTTTTCCATTGCTGTTTCTCGGCTTGTCAGGCTATGGCCGTGCTTTCCTTTTCTCCATAACGCGTTTGAACAGCGATGGTGTAAGGCCTGTCTGTTTTTTGAACTGGAGGGATAAATGTGCGGGGCTGCTGTAGTTGAGGCGGTAGGACACCTCGGTCATCGACACGCCGTCCTTAAGAAGTTTCTTTGCATGCTCAATCTTCCTGAAAATCAGGTAGGATTCAATGGACAGCTTCTGGTTCTCCTTGAAATCTTCGGATAGGGAACAGTAGGAAACTCCGAATTTTTCCTCCAGAAATTTGGAAAATGTAATCTGCTGGTGAGGTTTCCTGGTGACAATTTCATCAATTATCCCTTTAATCTTTGATATCCTTTCCTCGGTCTTGCTCCTGAATAGCCTGATCCCGTATTTTCCAAGACGGCAATTCAGGTCATCGAATTTTTCGTCCGGGATTTCGTTAGTGAAGACAAGTTCTCCATATGAAATCCTGGCAAAGCTAGCTCCGGCCTGTTTCAGGCATCTTCCTAGTATATCCCGGTACATCTGGGCACTGTTGTAAATAGCGGTTATTCTCATATTATTGATTTTTGGTATGGAATTGTGCTTCCCGAAGTTCCAACTAATCTGGCATTTCCTCGTTACAGGATTTACTGTATGTTTTATATAACCCAATATTTCCTTGAAGGTTTCACCAAAAAAAAGAGGTTCCGTACAGCAGATAATGTAAAATGTATATTAAATTCTGTAAGCGTTTCTCCCTCATTTCTTTTTTTCTTTGTTGTAACATGTTAATACATATATATGAGAACAATAGCTTGCATAGTGCTATATGGGATGGTCGCAACGTCCTTGCTGTCCTGTTCCGACTGTGATGAGGAAATACCAAATGAAAATGCGGAATTTGCGGCTACGTATAGGATATCTTCATGGATTTCGCCGGCGTCGGCAGACCTTAACTCCGACGGTGTTGAATCCCAAAATTTGCTGGAAGAAAGTACCTGCTATGGCGAATCCCGCATCGAACTAAAACCGGACGGCACCTTCTTGCAGTCTTACAGTTCCGCATCAGGCAACGGTAACACGCTCGAATGCCTCCCGGCAATACAAATGGCAGGGATCTGGTCCGTTTCGGAGGATCGGCTGACTACCACGGCAATGGTCGAAGGTACCAGAAGGGTCACCATTTATATGATCGGAGAAAATCTTTTAACGGGTAAACGGAAGCTGACGACAAATCTTTCCGCAGCACCCTATCCTGTTCTGTTGGAAAGCGGAGATATCGAATGGCATGAGGGAGAAGTAATGGTAGGTTATGATATATAAGAGGAATTACAGTTTGTTTTTCATAAGCACCTGTTGATGGGAGGGCCGCCTTGGGGCGGCTTTTTCTTTTCTTTTCCTTCCTGATCGTAAAGATGTAAAATTTGACAGGCTGAAGTAGGTTCACAGGGCAGGTCGACTGCTAACTCCCTATGCAAGAACAAATGGGGGCATCATAAGGCCGTTGGCATCGAGGACGTCATTGCGAAATTTAGCAGGCTTGCCGGTCCGCCCATTGAAAGGACGGCAGGAGCAAACCGTCCACTGCATAAAATTGAACTGGGCGATCTTGCCGAGTCTGTAGCCTATTTCGCCAGATGGTAATCTGCAGGCCTGGTTAGGACGCTATCCGTGCCACTCCTTTATTATCGCCCTGGCCCCTGTAGGAAAAGATAACAGGTTGCTAAGGCTTCCCCCATTTTATCCTGACCAAGCCGCTTCCCGCAAGATCGAAAACACCTGGGGGTTTTGGCTGCACCCTCCGATACCTTCCATTCAGCTTCTGCTCGACCGTGACACCGCCCATTTGTGAACGGGAGATTTCCTGAATTATCATATTTGCCCGCATATCTGGACTTCCGGCGATATGGAATGTGGCTGAATTACGCCTATTCCTGAGCCTGGTGACCGGATAGTCCAAGTAGATCGTTGCGCCAAGGCCATTAATTTTGAAGTACTGTCTCGGTATAATGCCGAAGGCGATTCCGGCCCCATAAACTTCCTGACCGACTTCGCCGCTTTTTTCCCAACCGTCATGTATGTCCTCGAGGGGAATCCAGAGTCCCTTCTGCACTTCGCCAGTCTTTACATCCTCCGCAATCATTTCTTCAGGCAGCATCGGCGGATAATAGAATGCGAGCCTTCCGGTAGCGTATCTAATAAATTCCGGTATCAGCACCCTTAGGGAAGGCAGGATTTCAAGTCCCTCGGAAGCTTCCATGTAATGGTGAAGGGCGGCAAACACCTCAAGTTCCTCGTATGCGGCGGTATATGGAGCGTCATTCAGCGGGAAAACTGCAAAAAAATTGGGAAAGTTCTTGGCAAAGCCATAGCCGCAGTCCCATATCTGGCAGTTCTTGAATATGCCCGCCAGGCAGCAGTAGCTTAGCTCCAGATACCTGTGCTGGCCTGTTTCCTTATAAAGCTCAACAAGGGCGGCGGCGGCAAAGGCCGTATTGTTGGCCTGGTAAAAGATATCAAATGTGAGGCCTTCAAGGCTCCTTAGCGCCTTGGCGGCCTCCCTCAGAAAACGTTTCTCACCCGTGAGCTTATATGCCATAAGCATGATGTGCGCATAGGAACCTGGAACATCCTTTTCTCCGCCATTTCCCGGGGAGGTTTCCGCTTTCAGCACTTCCAGCGTGGTCATCTTGTAAAAGACAGGCCACTCATAATCAAAATGGCGGGCGACATTTATCGCATAATCGATAGAATCAAGGAAGAGCCTTTTTGCAGTCTCGCTGCCCCTTAGCGCGAGCCGGGATAGGTTCAGGAGTGGATGGTGGAGGTACCAGGAGTCCATCACCATCTCGCGCTTCTGTTCCTCAGACTTGTCGAGGCCGTCTTCAAGATCGGGATGCCACCGCACGACGGTCCCGACCCTCTCGTCGTAAAATTGGCTTATGCCGCTTTCGAGATCATCGAAAACCGGATGGCGTGTGCCTGACCAGTCAAGATATTCGTGAAGGGGAAGTAGCACGGCAAGCTGCACCATTATTTCGGACGGGGTAGCATAGTCCCCAACATACGCATTTAGGTAGGGAATGCCGTTGGTCTGCGTCCAGCATCCCTTATTTTTGTGGAGGTCGCCCAAAATTTTTTTCGCTGTCGAGGGCCAGTCGTGGTAGACAGGATCAGGCTTTGGAAGAAGTGAATAGATTGCCGCAAGGTTTCCAAGGAATTGTGAAGCGATATCGCAGTCCTTCGACGGGACATTCTCGCCCACGAGCACGAAAGCATCCGAAATGATATATTCTTTGTCTTGAGGCAGCGCCTTTTCTGGATTGACAGGGAACCGGAAGCCTATTTCGGGCCAGCTTCCCCCTACGGTTTCGCCCAACGAAACTTCCGTGGCCTCACAATAGGCAGACATTGAGCCAAGGTTCTGGAAATACAGAACCGAGCCTGCTTGGGGTTTGGTCATGCTAAAGAATATCTGCCCCGACCGCGTTCCTACCTGATGGGAGTGGATTATGCCGGCAGTATTTTCTATCCTTCCGTCCCTTGTGAGCGGAACTATATCCCTTGGCCAAAAGGGAATTAGGAGGGGCAGCTTTGCCCGGAAGGTTGTGGTGTACCTGAAAATTGCGGCCTGGCTTTCTGGGGTAGACAGGACAATACGGTAATATCCCAACCTCGTCGAAGCAGTAATAAGGAAGGTCCCGCCATGTTCGCTAACGGATGCGGACTCGAAATTGCTGTTCATGCCAAAGGCTATCCTAAATGCTATCCTTCCTGCTTCAGGCCATCTGCAGACCAGCCATAATGAGTCGCCGCAATTGAACAGCTGGAGATTGTAGCCCTTAAAAGCCAGTTCAAACAAATGTTCGCTTTCCTCTATATCTCGCTGGACCGTAGCGCTCCACGCCGTAACAGGATTTGCCATAGTGTTTTTATTTTATAAGGTTAGGTGCCGTATGTAATCTATTGGTATGCAAGTTAGCAGGGGAGATGTTTTGTGGAATTATGTATAAATCGGGAATAGTTACAAAATTAATTGTACTGCTGTGGATTTCTGGATGGCGACATATAAATAATGAGTATAGTTTTATAAAACAATGTACAGAAAGGGTTGTTAACTTCACTACTTAATAAACGGCGCTGGAAACTTCGATAACCGGATTTGTCACCCTTTATGACGCAATGGTAAACGAGAGTCGCAACCGTTGTGCCATTTTGGTGACATTTTTTGCCCTCTTTCGGCAGTTAAAAGGTCAGTGCAGAAACACTAGTTCCACCTAACATAAGTTTTATGAAACAGCAAGGTAAGAAATTGCAGAACCTGCAGGAAGCAAAACAACAGGACTTGTCCGCCGACAAGTCAGACGGCACAAACAAGTATCTTACCACCAACCAGGGGGTTAAGGTAAATGACGACAATAACTCGCTGAAGGCGGGCGAACGCGGTCCGTCCCTACTGGAGGATTTTATCCTCCGGGAAAAGATAACCCATTTCGACCATGAGCGGATTCCAGAAAGGATAGTGCATGCCAGGGGATCCGGAGCCCACGGCTATTTCGAGGTGACCAATCCGATACCACAGTTCACCAAGGCGGGCTTCCTACAGCAGGAGGGTCAGCGTACCCCGGTATTCTGCAGGTTCTCGACTGTTGCAGGGTCTAGGGGCTCTACCGACCTTCCCCGTGATGTGAGAGGGTTCTCTGTCAAGTTCTACACGCAGGAAGGGGTATATGACCTCGTTGCCAACAATATGCCGGTCTTTTTTATCCAGGACGCCAGTAAATTTCCCGACCTTATCCATGCGGTGAAGCCTGAACCGCATAATGAGATTCCGCAGGCCGCTTCCGCCCACGACACGTTTTGGGATTTTATCTCACTCATGCCCGAGTCGATGCACATGGTAATGTGGCTTATGAGCGACCGGGCAATACCGAGGAGCTATAGGATGATGGAAGGCTTCGGCGTGCACACATTCAGGTTCGTAAATTCGCAAGAGGAATCGACATTTGTCAAGTTCCATTGGAAGCCAAAGCTCGGCACCCATGCCGTAGTATGGGACGAGGCACAAAAAATTTCAGGGAAAAACCCTGACTTTCACCGGCAGGACCTTTGGGAAGCCATCGAAATGGGCAACTTTCCGGAATGGGAGCTTGGCGTGCAGCTAATTCCTGCGGAGGACGAACACAAATACGAATTCGACCTGCTAGACCCGACAAAGATAGTCCCGGAAGAACTGGTTCCCGTGACTGTCATCGGCAGGATGGTACTGAACAGGAATCCAGACAATTTCTTTGCCGAAACCGAGCAGATCGCTTTCCATCCAGGACACGTAGTTCCGGGAATAGATTTTACGAACGACCCGCTTTTGCAAGGCAGGCTGTTTTCATATACCGACACCCAGCTGACCAGACTTGGAGGCCCAAATTTCCACGAGATCCCGATCAACAGGAGTATCGCTCCCGCGCATAACAACCAGCGTGACGGTTTCATGCGCCAGGAAATCAATATCGGTCGGGTAAGCTACCATCCGAATTCCCTTGGCGGCGGCTGCCCTTACCAGGCTAGGATTGCAGAAGGCGGGTTTTCAAGCTTCAGCGAGCGCATCGAGGCCCACAAGGTCAGGGAAAGGAGCGCGAGCTTCAGCGACCACTTCAGCCAGGCCAGATTGTTCTATAACAGCCAGACGGAAAACGAGAAAAGCCATCTCATCAAGGCACTGCGTTTCGAACTGGGCAAGGTAGACACCACGGCAATCAGGGTACGTATGATCGGGTTACTGTCGCAGGTAGACATGTCGCTCGCAGAGGGCGTGGCTGAGGGCCTGAGGCTTACCGTTCCATCGAGCCCGGAAAAGCCCATGAACCATGGGGTCTCGCCAGATTCGGACCAGCAAAAGCACGAGCCCGCTGTGGCGGAGCCTTCGATCACGGCTTCACGGGCTCTCAGCATGATCGACAATCCTACCAATACGCCGACAATCGAATCAAGGCAGGTTGCCATTGTCTGCGCGGACGGGGTAAATGAGTCGGGGATACTTTCACTCAAATCGGCTCTGGTCAGGGAAAATGCAAAAGGTTTTATCGTGGCGCCGCAACTGGGCTTCGTCGAAACGCAGCAGGGAGGGAAGCTTGCCGTCGACTACAGCCTCTCGACAGGTTCTTCGGTACTGTTTGACGCCCTTTTCATCGCTGGAGGCGATGGGCTTGAAAGCGGTGACGGGGACATCATGGACTGGGTCAATGACTCGTATAAACACCTGAAGGTCATCGGTGCGGCAGCCCAGGGAATAGGGCTGCTGCAAAAATCAAACTTTTCCGATAAGTTAGGAGAGGAAGACGGGGGCATAATCCTAGCAGAACCGGAAATGGGCAGTGAGCATGCGTTGGAATTCATTTCGGCCATGAAGGGCCACCGCCTCTGGACAAGGGAGAAACTCGTACAAAATAAACTATAAAAAGGACAGATATGAAAAATGCTTCAAATGGCGCTTCGAGAAGCGCTGCGATTATAGATATAACGGAGCCTGGCGCCGATGCCGCGGCTGAACTCGGTGTATTGTTTGTGGAATCGCTGAAAGATATCTACTGGGCTGAAAACGCCCTGATTTCGGCCTTGCCAAGAATGGCGGCCAATTCAACTTCCCAGCAGCTACGTTCGGTCATAAACGAGCACATTGAGATTACAAAAATCCAGGTAGGCCGCCTTGAGTCCGTATTTGAGCTGCTGGGCAGCAAGGCCGAAGGCAAAAAATGCGAGGCCATGTCGGGGCTGATCAAAGAGGGGGAAAGCATCCTCGCCGAGACGGTTCCCGGTCCTGTGAGGGATGCCGCCATCATTGCCTCATCGCAGAAGATCGAACATTACGAGATAGCAACCTACGGTACGTTATGCGCTTTTGCGAGAGCGCTTGGAGAAAATGAAGCCTGCAAACTTCTCATGCAGACGCTGGCTGAAGAAAAAGAAGCAGATTGCCTGCTGAGCGATACGGCCTTCAGCGCAGTAAATATGGAGGCTGCCGAAATTGGGGATACTGATGCGCCTGCAAAAGCCAGAAAGCGCGGAAGCAAAAAGTAACTGCAAAATAGCACAGAGCATATAAATTAAACAGTAAATCAACATGGGAGATAACAAATCAAAAAAAGGCGCCGGTGACCGCAACAAGGTCAGCGCTACGGAAAAATACGAAATCCAATATTTTAAGGACAAGCTGGGCGTGACGGGACAGGCTGTAGCCGGGGCAATCCGGGCCACAGGATCCAACGACCGCAAGGTACTTACCGACTACCTTAAGAATAAAAAGAAGTAATCTAAAAGTTTGTGAAATGGCGCTTGAAAAGTATAGGGAGAAAAGGGATGCCTCCAAAACACCAGAGCCATTCGGAGATGGGGGCAACAAAGGCGAAAAACTTATTTTCGTAGTGCAGAAGCACGATGCATCGCACCTGCACTACGATTTCCGATTGGAGATGGGGGGCGTGCTGAAAAGCTGGGCAGTACCGAAGGGGCCGTCTACCGATCCGAAGACAAAACGTCTTGCAATGATGGTAGAGGACCATCCCTACGACTATAAGGATTTCGAAGGCATTATCCCCAAAGGGCAGTATGGGGGCGGAACCGTCATAGTCTGGGACCGTGGCACCTATGAACCGATTGAATTCAAAGGTACAAGGAAGGAGGCCGAAAGGCAACTTTTAAGACAGCTCCATTCTGGCTCACTGAAGATCAAGCTCAGCGGAAAAAAGCTCAAGGGAGAGTTCGCGCTGGTAAAGACCCACGGCATGGCGGAGAATTCATGGCTGCTGATAAAGCATGACGACAGGTACTCCTCACCTGGCGACATCACCAGAAAGGGAAGGTCCGTGATTTCGAAAAAGACCATAGAACAGATGGAAAAGTCGCCCGACAACGTATACGGGCAGAAAACTGACAAGAAGGTTTCGGACGTTAAGAGCGCAAATGCTTTAAGGGGCGAAGCCAGAAAGGCGCCCGGCGAGCAATTGGGTACCAAGGCTGAAAATACAAAAAATACCGGAAGGCCGATCAGTGCGCTACTGAAGGGGACGCCGAGACAGGCATTTAGTGGGAGCCTGAAGCCCATGCTGGCCACACTTGTGGATGAGCCTTTCGACAGCAAGGAATGGCTCTACGAGGTAAAATGGGACGGATACCGTGCCCTGGCGTTTCTCAATAAGAATAAAGCCGAGCTTAAATCCCGGAATGACAAATCCTTCAATGAGAAGTTCTATCCGGTTTACGAAGCGCTCAAAAAGCTAAACGTTCAGGCAGTACTCGACGGGGAGGTAGTTGTGGTGGAAGAGAATGGGAAGGCCAATTTCGGGAAGCTGCAGAACTGGCGCAGCGAGGCCGACGGCAGGCTGGTATACTACATTTTTGACATCCTCTGGCTTAACGGGCATGACCTTAAGGGGCTCCCATTGGCAGAGCGCAGGGAAATACTGGAGCGGATAATCGTTGAAGGTGATCTCCTTTACCTGAGCAGGACCTTTGACACTTCCGGGATAGACTTTCTGGAGGCGGCAAAAAAGATGGGGCTTGAGGGGATCGTGGCCAAAAAGAAGAGCAGCACATACCATGCCAATGAGAGGACAAGGGACTGGCTGAAAATCAAGGCCAACAGGCGGCAGGAAGTAGTTATAGGGGGCTTTACCCGAAACGATGATAGCAGCAAGCTATTCAGCAGCCTTCTGGTGGGCGTATACCGGGGGCAAAAACTTATCTATACCGGCAAGGTCGGCACAGGCTTTACGGACAAGATGCAAAAGGAGATGATGGCACAGTTCGGACCGCTGGTTACCGAAAAGGTCCCCTTTTCCTCCGAGCCTGACGTGAACAAGCCGTCCCGGTTCCGGCCTAGTCCGCCCCATGCTACTGCGACCTGGCTGGAACCAAAGCTCGTAGCCGAGGTCAGCTATGCGGAAATCACCAGAGACGGCGTCATGCGCCACCCGTCCTTCGAAGGCATGCGTAATGACAAGAGTGCCAAAACCGTCGTGCTTGAAAAGGAGAGCAGTACGGAAGCCATCGTATCGCAGGACCATTCTAAAATCATCGCACCGAAAGAAAGGGTCGGACGCAGGACACTGCTCAACCCTTCGGAACAGACGCAGGTCAAAAGAATTGGTGGCCACGAGCTGAAGTTTACCAATTTACGTAAGGTATTCTGGCCGACCGAAAAGATTACGAAGGGCCAGCTTATAAACTACTACTACCAGATTGCGCCCGTACTTTTGCCGTACCTGAAGGAGCGCCCCGAATCGATGAACCGCTATCCCAACGGTATCAATGGCAAGAGCTTCTATTTCAAGAATGTCAAGGGGAAGGTGCCGGACTGGATGGATACCTACGGCTACCACAGTGAGGGTGACGGTGAGGACAAGGAGTACCTTATCGCCAACAACGAGGCAACCCTGCTGCACATGGTCAATATGGGATGCATTGAGCTAAACCCTTGGAGCAGCACTGCCAAGAGGCCGGACAATCCGACCTTCTGCATCATCGACCTCGATCCCGACAGGAATTCGTTTGAACAGGTTATAGAAACAGCAAGGGTGACCAAGGAAATCCTGGACGATATGGGGGTGCCAAGCTATCCCAAGACCAGTGGCTCGACTGGGCTGCACATCTATATTCCGCTTGGGGGAAAATATACCTACGAGCAGAGCAGGGAATTCGCCAGAGTAATCGTCACACTAGTAAACCGAGAACTTCCAAAGTTTACCACTATCGAACGCACCATCAGTGACCGAAAGGGAAAGATGTATCTCGACTTTCTTCAAAACCGGCCACATGCCACCATTGCCTGCGCTTATTCCGTAAGGCCCAAGCCCGGGGCGACCGTCTCGATGCCGTTGCACTGGGATGAGGTGAGGAAAGGGCTGCAAATGTCCGACTTCAATATCTTCAATGCGGTCGAAAGGGTGAACGATATCGGTGACATCTTCCGTCCGGTGATGGGCAAGGGAATAGACCTGAAAAAGGTAGTGGCCGGACTAACTAAAGGCAACTCAGATGGGACAGCAGGAGGTATTTGATTTCCACCGCATCTTTTTCGGCGACCTTCCGTACGGTTTTCTTCTTGAAGTGGTATTCCGCACGGTCGTCATGTACGCCTATACAATCCTACTGCTCCGCTTTTTGGGAAAGCGCAGCATGGGGCAGCTTTCGACGCTGGAGCTGGCGATTATCATCTGTTTTGGATCTGCGGTGGGAGACCCGATGATGGGAGTTGATATCCCCATCACGCACGGTCTGGTGGTCATCACAACCGTAGCCCTTCTCCAGGTAGTAATGGAGTACCTGATCAACCGCAACAAAAAGCTGGAGGCCTTCATGGAAGGAAGGCCCGACTGCCTTGTTCGCAACGGGCTGATAGAGGTCGAGTCTTTGGACAGGAACAATCTCAGCCATGAGGACCTGTACAGGTTCCTGAGGGGAAAGGATATTGTCCATCTTGGGGAAATAAGGCATGCCTTTTTTGAAACTTCGGGCCTTATCTCTGTATGGTGCTACAGCAGGAAGGATATCACTCCTGGATTGGGTATCATGCCCGATGAACATATCCCAAAGGGAGATTTCCTCTACAAGGGACAGAAAACCAATGTTGCGCACTTCTATAGCTGTACGAGGTGCGGGTACACGCGCTTCTTCAAGGGGAATGAAAATTTCAACAGCTGTAGAAGATGCGGCCGGGACGAATGGATCAGGTCAGTGGTACCGCAATAAGTCGCAGATGACAAATGGACATTTTTAACAATTAATAATTTTATTATGCAAGAGACAGTATTAATTACAGGGGCTACAAGCGGAATCGGCTTGGAACTGGCCAAACTATTTGCTGCGGATGGCTACAGGTTGGTCATTGTGGCAAGGGACGTGATGGAACTCGCGGCTACCGCGCAGATGCTTAGGGACCGCTATGCAGCCAGTGTCGTGGTAATTTCAAAAGATCTTTTCGAGCCTGCAGCAGGCTTTGAGCTTTATCAGGAGCTGAAGGACAAGGAGATCAGGATAGACGTGCTCGTCAACGACGCGGGCCAGGGGCAATACGGCCTCTTCGTGGAGACCGACGTGAAAAGGCAACTGGACATCATCCAACTGAACATTTCAAGTCTCGTGGTACTGACACACCTGTTCCTTAAGGACATGGTAGCCGCAGGAAGGGGCAAGATACTCAACCTCTCGTCGATAGCGAGCAAGGCGCCGGGACCATGGCAGGCAGTCTACCATGGCACCAAGGCGTTCGTACAGTCCTTTACGGAGGCCATAAGGAGTGAAGTCAAGGACAGGGGCATTACCGTTACGGCGCTACTGCCAGGGGTGACCGATACGGACTTTTTTAACAAGGCAGACATGAACAGTTCAAAGGCGGTGCAGGACAAGGATGATATGGCCGATCCGGCAGATGTGGCAAGGGACGGCTATGAAGCCCTTATGCGCGGGGATGACAAGATTGTTTCGGGATTTAAGAATAAGCTGCAGGTTGCCATGAACAATCTGGCCACAGACCAGATGGCTGCAGAGCAGATGAAGGACTTTCAGGAACCGGTTGATAAAGCGGAAGAAGACGGACACGAGTGATTTCGCTGAATGCAAATGCTATGAGAAATCGCGCGAAGCTATGGAAAATGTGGCTAGCTGTTTTTACAGACGCGGCCACTTTTTTTATATAAGGTGTCTTGGCGATACTGCCTGAAGTTGTCGGTTGGCTGTTTCGATAAGGATTTGAAAAACGAAATTGTTGGACGCAACCGGTAACATTTAAACTGTTTGGATGTTTATCTGTAATCCGACACGGGATGCCGGTCTTAAGTGGCCGTAGTTTCAAAACTTCTCGTGCAATACCAAAATCTTTTTCAAAATTTCCTTTAGCGTTTTGAAGTCATTAGGTTTCTTTATGTATGAGCTGGCCCCCAGAGCATAGGCTTTTGAGATGTGGTCCTGATTTGAGCTTGTGGAATAAATTATGGTAGGAATTGCGCTTAATTTGCGATCCTGCCGTATCTGGACTAGGGCTTCAAAACCGTCAATAGTGGGCATGTTGACATCAACGAATATCAGGTCTGGCAATTTATTACAGTTCCTGAGTCCCTCTAATAGCTGGTAACCGTCTGGAAACGAGAACAAATTACAATGCGCGCAGATTTCGGTCAGCGCGTCTCTAAACAATTCTACATCCTCACAGTCATCGTCTGCCAAGAAAATAATTCCGGAGCGTAGCATAGGCCTTAATTTTAGAACTTTCTAAAAGTTAGTTTAAAAGAAAAGCTTCTGGGGTTAGGAAGGTTCCCTCTGAAATTATCTTTCGGGAAATCAGTTAGCAATACCGTAAAGTTAGCGAATTTTTACCACGGTTTGGTAGCGCGGCCACAATTTTTCAAGAGGCAAGAAATCCATTTACCTTACAATTACGTAAATATTGTAGTAAACCACGTAATATTTTGATTTTGATTAGCTTTAATTTTATTGAAATGTTAGCAGAAGAGATTATAGCACTCGATTTCAGTAACAGCACCATTAGAAAAGGACTGGAGGTATACTTTTATGGGCTTGCAGCAAGCAGGGGATATCTGATAGATTTTGGACAACTAAGGAATGTTCTCGCCAAGATTTCTACCGATGATGAAGAAAACCACCGCCTTCTCGGGGAGTTCATTAAGGGATTCTCGGACGGTTTTCCCTGAATTTACGGAACGTATCGTGCTAGAAATATATTTAGAGGTGTATATTTTCCTTGTCCCTTTCACCATCGTCAAGATTTTAGTAATGTTAACATGCGCAAATTTAGGTTGGTAAATCGTCTCTTTCTTCAATCAGATTGATTAATGCATTAGCTTATTGTGGCAAATTAGGTAGTAACTCCATAATCGATATGCTTCGAAAAAGCGCGTTAATTTTTTATGGCAAATAAGGTAGCAACTCCATTTAAATGTTGCCGGCTATCCTGCAATAATTTGTCTATATCCTTTTCACTTAATAGGGCGTTGATGGTAGTAGTAAAAAGACAGAGAAAGAGTGTACTTGAAAATATTCCTTTTCATTTATTTGATTTGGCTAATATAAATTTAATTGTTTATAGCGTACACGTAAGGGTTGCAATCTTATTTAACATTTACTCAAATATATATGCGCAGGGCAGAACGGGTTTATCCCAAAGTTTCAGGTAATGGAAAATGAATATCATAATATTATCGGCCTAAAGATTACAAACAGGCAGTTGAGGCATTAAAGAAAATTGTTATTACTACTGACAGCCTAAAATTATCGTGGCAGCTCCAAACGTTTGTACGTCGGAAGCTACCGTATATATCTGAAAAACTAGCGTTTGGTCATTAACCGAAACTCATATGTTTTTGCGTCTTATTTTTATATCGAAAATGCCGGTTGTTATTCCATACAAATGTTTAGATTGGTTAGTATCCGCATTTAACAAGAAAATAAATATTCAAGCAAACAATTCCTAGAGAAAAACAGTAGACATGAAGAAAACAATTACCCTATTT